>NZ_JBOBDR010000019.1:0-109020 GCF_050586545.1 Pseudomonas sp. WC2
AGGCTCACTCCTACAGGGAATCTGCGGCGCATTCACTAGCAACCCTTCAACGCCTGCTTGTGCGCATACATCGCGCCATCCGCATCCGCCAGCAGCCGATCCACGGTGTCATGGCGTTTGGCGTCGTACTCGATCTGGCCAACACTGAAGCGAATCGCATAACCCCGGTGCAACGTCGCATTGCGCTCTTCGAGAATCTCCTTGAGCCGCGCCATGATCCTGTTGGTTTCGATATGGCTCGACCCGGTCAGCAGCGCGACAAACTCATCCCCACCCAGTCGCCCGACCACATCACTCTCGCGAAAGGCAATGCGCAGCACATCGGCGAAGGTCTTCAGCGCACTGTCGCCCTCGGCGTGGCCGTACAGATCGTTGATCTGCTTGAAGTCATTGAGATCGAAAAACAGCAAGGTCGCCGGCCGCTCCAGGCGGGCGCAGGCGTCCAGCGCATGTTGAGCCAGTTGCTTGAAACCGCGACGGTTGGACAGCAACGTCAACTCGTCCATGCTCGCCATCTGCACGGCGGTCAATTCTTGCTCGGCCATTTCCGCCAGATCACGCAACAACGCGCGTTCTTCCTCGTCGAGGTCACGCGGTTTGGTGTCGATCAGGCACAGCGTGCCCATCTTGTTACCGTTAGGCACGGTGAGCGGATAACCGGCGTAAAAGCGAATGTTCGGCGCGCCGGTCACCAGCGGATTGTCATGAAAACGCACATCTTCCCGAGCATCCGGCACCAGCAACAGTTCGTTCTGCAGGATCGCGTGACCGCAAAACGAGACATCCCTCGACGTCTCGCTGACATCCAGACCGACACACGACTTGAACCACTGACGATTGGTGTCGACTAGTGTCACCAGCGCAATCGGCACATTGAACAGGCGTTTGGCCAACCGGGTCAGGCGGTCGAAACGCTCTTCGGGGGCGGAATCGAGTAGCTCGAGACCGTGCAGCGCTTGAACCCGCGCCGTTTCATTCGCGGGTTTTCCTGGAACCAGCATTCGCACACTCCATTGGCATCAATGCCTTGAGCGTAGCGCAAATCAGCGAGGCTTCACCCCATCAGATCCCCGCCACCGGACACGGCCCGCCCGCATCGGCCCAAAGTTTGAATTGCGCCACAAAAATATCGTGCGGCACCGGCACGGGCGCGCGCCCCGCCCCGGGATTCCAGCCCCACAGAACCAGTTTGTCCTCGCTGACGTGTTTGATCAGCGCCGCAAAGTCGCGATCGCCGTTGCTGGAGCGATCCTTGATCATCGCGCAGAGTTTGTCCGGCGGCAGGCCGATCCAGGCCATTTTGTGCGCCGCCGGCGGCAGGCTCCAGTGCGGCGCCCCCGGCGGCGCATGCGGGCCGTAACTGGCCGGTGGATTGTTTTCAGCGTGGCAGGTAGCGCAGGGCAAACCGGCAGCGCCCTTGCCGTCCATACCGCGCACCACGTTCATCGCATGGGGAATGCCGGCGTCAAACTGCAGCGGCGAATCGCCGGGAATGTGGCAATTCTGGCAGCGCGGGCTCTGGAAGACTTTCTGCACCGTGCCGAACGCTTTCAGCGCCTCTTGATCATCGGCGAACAAGTCCGAGGCATAACCGCCCAGCCCCAGCAAAATTACCGTGCCCAACACTAGATGTCGTTTCATCTCACACCCCCGACAGTTGCAGCGGCAACTCGCGCAGACGTTGTCCGGTCAGGGCGAACACCGCGTTGGCCACCGCTGGCGCAGTCGGCGGCACACCGGCCTCGCCGATGCCGCCGGGTTTGTCGCTGCTCGGCACGATATGCACCTCGACTACCGGCATCTCGTTGAGCCGCAGCACCTGATAATCGTGATAGTTGGACTGTACGACCCCGCCGTCCTTGAGCGTCAGCTTGCTGTGCAGCGCCATGCCGAGGCCGAAGGTGATGCACGATTCCATCTGCGCGGCGATGCTCTGCGGATTTACGGCAATCCCGCAGTCCACCGCGCAAACCACGCGATGCACACGAATCGCCAGATTGTCCTGCGACACTTCCGCCACCTGCGCGACGTAACTGCCGAATGACTCGTGCACCGCCACACCCAAGGCATGACCGTCCGGCAGCGGCGCTTTCCAATTGGCCTTCTCAACTGCCAGATTCAAAACGCCTAAATGCCGAGGATGATCCTTGAGCAAGGTGCGTCGGTATTCGACCGGGTCCTTGCCCGCCGCCGTGGCCATTTCATCGATCAGCGATTCCATGACAAAACCGGTGTGGCTGTGGCCCACCGAACGCAGCCACAACACGTTGATGCCGGTCTGCGGCGAATGCAGATCGACCTGGTGATGGGCCAGGCCTTTGACGTAAGGACTGTCGGCCACACCCTCGACCGAGGTCGGGTCGATGCCGTTCTTGACCATCATCGGCTCCATCAGCGTGCCAGTCATGATCGACTGCCCGACCAACACATGCTGCCAACTCGACGGCAAACCATCAGCGCCCAAACCGATCTTCGCCTGATGCAGGAACATCGACCGGTAGTAACCGCCACGAATGTCATCTTCCCGCGACCACACGGTTTTCAACGGCATCGCCGCGGCTTTCGCCACTTGCACCGCTTCAGCGACGAAATCTGAGGTGGGGTTGGCCCGGCGACCAAAACCGCCGCCGAGGAATTCGGTATGGATTTCGACCTGCTCCGGTTTCAGCCCGGTGATCTTGCCGGCAACCATTTGATCCAGTGTCTGAAACTGCGTGCCGGTCCAGATTTCGCATTTTTCGGCACTGATCTTCACCGTGCAATTGAGCGGCTCCATCGGCGCGTGCGCCAGATACGGCACGCTGTATTCGACGTCGATCTTCTTCGCGGCTTTGCCAAAATTGCCCTTGGCGTCCCCGGCCTGACTCGCCGAGGTGCCTTGCGTTGCGGCCAGTTTGCGGAAACTCTCCAGCAGCTTTTCACTGCTCATATCAGCGTTCGGCCCCAGATCCCAATCGATCTTCAGCGCATCGCGGCCCAGTTTCGCCGCCCAATAATGATCGGCAATCACCGCCACGCCCGTGGGCACTTGAACAACTTTATGCACGCCCGGCACCGCCAGCGCTTCAGCGCCTTCGAAGGATTTCACACTGGCACCGAACGCCGGAGGACGAGCAACCATCGCGGTCATCAAGCCTTCGAACTGAACGTCCATGCCGAACTTGGCACGACCGGTGATTTTCTCCGGCGTGTCGAGGCGTTTGGTCGGTTTGCCAATGACTTTCCAGTCTTTCGCCTCCTTGAACGTGATCGACTTGGGGTCCGGCACCGGCAGTTGCCCGGCGGCATCCGCCAATTCACCGTAAGTGGCGCGTTTGTCGCCCGCGATCACCACGCCCGATTCGGTGCGGATCGCCGAGGGCGCTACTTCAAAGCGCTTCGCCGCCGCCTCGACCAACATCTGCCGCGCCGTCGCGCCGGCCAGTCGATAACGGTCAAACTCCATCCACGTCGACGTCGAACCGCCGGTAATCTGCATGCCACCAAACCCGGGCATGCCGTAGTCCGCTGCCGACGCAGGCGAATGCTCGACGCGGATCTTCGACCAATCGGCGTCCAGTTCTTCGGCAATCAGCATGGTCAGGCCGGTCCAGATGCCCTGGCCCATCTCCGAATGCCCCAGCAACACGGTGACGCTGTTGTCCGCCGCGATCCGCAGAAACGCATTCGGCGCAAACACCTTGCCTTCGTTCTCGGCTGCATACGCAAACTTGTGGCCACCGGGGACGACAAACGCCACCACCAGACCGCCGCCCAACACGGCACTGCCCTTGAGAAAACCCCGACGCGATACAGGACTGTTCATCGTCCATCTCCCACAGATTGGATCAGCCGATTTCCGATGCACGCTTAACCGCTGCGCGAATGCGGGGATAGGTGCCGCAGCGGCAAATGTTGCCGGAGAGCGCCTGATCGATATCGCTGTCGGTGGGTTTGGGGATTTTTGCCAGCAAGGCGGCGGCAGACATGATCTGCCCCGACTGGCAGTAACCGCACTGGACCACATCGAGCTCGGCCCAGGCTTGCTGCACCGGGTGCGAGCCGTCGGTGGACAGGCCTTCGATGGTGAGGATTTTCTGGCCGTGGGCCACGGCGGTCGCGGGGGTGATGCAGGCACGCAACGGCGCGCCGTCGACGTGTACGGTGCAGGCCCCGCACTGGGCCATGCCACAGCCGAATTTGGTACCGGTCAGGTGCGCGACATCGCGCAGGACCCAGAGCAACGGCATGTCCGCGGGGACATCGAGCTCCTGATCCTTGCCATTGATATTCAAGGTCAGCATCGGGGATTTTCCTCAGACTCACGGTGTTCTGAAGGGGCGCCGCTGTGGCCATCAATGCCTACGCGCGCCTCGGCTTATCCCTTTCAGCAAAGCCTAATTTGCGCTTGAAGCCAGACGTTGCGACCACCGGTCATGCAGATGTCGCCTTTAATCCTACAGTTGATAACGGCTCGCACTGAGCCCGCGCTGTAGAAAACTCGTCATGAGCGAAATCGGTCCGCGATTACCACGCGGGTTATCCATCAGATTGGTCTGGAGTTGCGAACATGGGATTTGTCACCAGCAAAGACGGCGTCGAGATTTTCTACAAGGACTGGGGCCCGAAAGACGCGCCAGTGATCCACTTTCACCACGGCTGGCCGCTCAGCTCGGACGATTGGGATGCGCAGATGCTGTTCTTCCTCGGCAAGGGTTTTCGGGTGATTGCCCATGATCGCCGGGGGCACGGGCGTTCGAGCCAGGTCTGGGATGGCCACGATATGGATCACTACGCCGACGATGCGCTGGCGGTGGTCAATCACTTGGGCGTGAAGAATGTGGTGCATGTCGGCCACTCCACTGGCGGCGGTGAAGTCATCCATTACATCGCCCGCCATGGTCAGGACAACGTCGCCAAAGGTGTGCTGATCAGCGCCGTGCCGCCATTGATGGTGCAGACCGAGAGCAATCCGGGCGGCCTGCCGAAATCGGTGTTCGATGAGTTTCAGGCGAATCTGGCGGCGAATCGCGCGCAGTTTTATCGGGATATTCCGAGCGGACCTTTTTATGGCTACAACCGCCCGGGGGCCAAGGCTTCGGACGGGGTCATTGCCAATTGGTGGCGTCAGGGCATGATTGGTGGGGCGAAGGCGCATTACGACGGGATCGTCGCGTTTTCGCAGACTGACTTCACTGAAGATCTGAAGAAAGTCACTGTGCCGGTGTTGGTGATGCACGGCGAGGATGATCAGATTGTGCCGTACGCGAATTCGGGACCGCTGTCGGCGAAATTGCTGCCCAATGGCACCTTGAAATCCTATCCGGGATTCCCGCACGGGATGCCGACGACAGAGGCAGACACGATCAACGCGGATCTATTGGCTTTCATTCGCAGCTGAATGTGCAGGCCTTGCACACTTCCTCGTGGGAGCCAGCCCTGCTGGCGATGGCGGTGGGTCAGTCAATGAAGATGTCGGCTGCAGTTATTTTTCGGTGCGGCCTGCGCTTTCGCGGTCGCGCTCGTAATGGTGAGCCAATGGAAGCGCCGGCAGCCAGGATTCGCGACGAATCGTCCAGAGTTCGTAAGTGGGCTTGAGCAGGTTCGGCTCATCGAGCGAGCCGACGTTGACTTCGACTTCATCCGCCGACCGCGTGAACACCGGAGACCCGCAGCGTGGGCAGAAAAATCGCCCGTTATAATCGCGGGTTTCACCGGTCACCTTCAGCGCGTTCTCGGGAAATATCGCTGAGGCGTGGAACAGTGCGCCGTGGCGTTTACGGCAGTCGAGACAGTGGCAGATGCCGACACGGTAAGGCTGGCCAGTCACTTCGAAACGGACATCGCCGCACAGGCAGCCGCCGATGAATCGCTCCATGTCACACCTCCTCTACTGACTTTTTCATACCGGGAAATATTAAGGCAACTCGCCGACGGGAACGTGCAACGGCGCGTCCATAATCGACAGGTGGCGTTCCGCAGTTCGACGTCCATACTGATTCTTTCCGTCGCCGGAACCCTGACATGCCCTCCCCCGAATCCGTCCTTTTACAGAGCTGGCAGCACAACGCCGACGTCTGGATCGAAGCCGTCCGCAGCGGCGCCATTGAAAGCCGCCAACAAGTCACTGACCAAGCGCTGTTACTGGCGATCATGGGCCGTCAGCCCGAACGCGTGCTCGATCTCGGCTGCGGCGAAGGATGGTTATTGCGGGCGCTGGCCGATCGTGGAATCGAGGCGGTAGGGGTTGATGGCGATGCGGCGCTGGTCGACGCGGCGCGTCTGGCCGGGGCCGCGCCGGTGCATGTCGCCTCTTATACCGAACTGGTGGAGGCGACAATTGATATCGGCCGTGACTTCAATCTGATCTGCGCCAACTTCTCGCTGTTGCATCAAGACATTATCCCGCTGCTGGCGGCGATGAACGCGTTGCTGGCTGCCGATGGCGCGCTGGTGATCCAGACCTTGCACCCGTGGGCGGTCGCGGCCGGGGATTATCAGGATGGCTGGCGGGAGGAAAATTTTGCTGGTCTCAAAGGGACATGGCAGCCGATGCCGTGGTATTTCCGCACCTTGTCGAGCTGGTTCAATGCGCTCGACTTGGCGGGGCTGAGGCTGGTAAGCCTGCAAGAGCCGCAGCACCCGCAGAGCCCGGTGCCGCAATCTCTGCTGATGGTTACAGAGCGTCGCTGAAATCTTGTAAACAACGCCGACCTGTGGGAGCCAACTAACCTTGAGATAGTCCTGCCTGTCTAACCTGCCGAGGATGACTGCCATGCAACGCTTTCAGAAACTCACACCGTGCCTGTGGTTCGACGATCAGGCCGAGGCTGCCGCGAAGTTCTATTGCTCGATCTTCGATCACGGGAAAATTACCGCCATAACCCACTACAGCAAGGTCGGCCAGGAATATCACGGCAAGCCGGAGGGTGCGGTGATGACCGTCAGTTTCGAACTCGACGGTCAGACGTTCACCGGGCTCAATGGCGGGCCGCTGTTCAAGTTCAGCGAGGCAATTTCGTTTCAGGTCAATTGCCAGAATCAGGAAGAGGTCGACCATTTTTGGGGCAACCTGTCGGCGGGTGGCCCGGTGGAGGCGCAACAGTGCGGCTGGCTCAAGGACAAGTTTGGCGTGTCGTGGCAGATCGTGCCGGTGGCGTTCATGCACATGATGCAAGACCCGGATACCAGCAAGTCGCAACGGGCAATGCAAGCCATGTTTCAGATGAAAAAGCTCGACATCGCCGAACTCGAACGGGCCTTTGCCGGCCAGAGCTAATACACTGGCACGCTGGTCTGCCGGGAATAAAAACGATGAAACACGCCGCCGCCAAAAACCCTGAAAAAGCCCCGCGCTTCTGGCGCGACGACGCCCTGCCCTTCATCGAGGCGCGCGCCATCGTCGACGGTCGCGAAGTCTGCTATGCCCGGCATTCCCACGCGCACTTCTCCATCGGTGCGATCACGGCCGGGCGCAGCACCTATGCCCACGAACAGGCGCAATTCGAAGTGGCGGCGGGCACCGTGGTGTTGATGAATCCGGGGGATGTGCACGCGTGCAATCCAATCGATGACCAGCCGTGGTCGTACGTGATGCTGTACGTCGAGACGCCCTGGCTGACGGATTTACAGCATCAATTGGGCTTTGGCGCGGAGCTTGAGTTTCGGCGGTTTTCGGCTACGCACCTGGAGGACGCCAGGCTGTTTCGCGACCTGACAGCGTTGTACGCCGTGCTGGTCGACGACCAGCAGGATGTCCTGCGCAAACAAAGCGCGGCGGTGGAGTTTTTCAGCGACCTGCAATTGAGCCTTAACCCTGCCGGCAAACCGTTGCGTGAAGCCAATGGCAAACTTGAACGCGCCGCCGATTACATTCGCGAGCACTGCACCGATCTGCTCAGCCTGGACGACATTTGTGCTGCGGCGCAGTTGTCGCCGTCGTACCTGATCCGCGCCTTCAAAAGCCGATACGGCATGACGCCGCATGCTTTTCTGGTCAACCAGCGCATACAGTTTGCCCGCGAACGGCTACGCCGGGGTCAGTTGATTGCCGACGTAGCGCTGGAAGCGGGATTCGCCGATCAGGCGCATTTTCAGCGAGCTTTCAAGCAGCATTTGGCGGCCACGCCGGGACAATACCGCGGTTGACCCGACCGCTCAGGTCAGCACCAAATACCCCGCACTCACCGCCAGCAACCCCGCCATCAGCCGATTGAACGCCCGCATGCCTTTGGCATTGCTCAAATAGCCGCGCAAAAACGTCCCGGCATAGACCCAGCAGCCCACCGACAGATAACAGATCACCAGGTACACCGCCGCGAACTGCCAAACCAGCCGCGCATCGCCGTCAGCGACAAACGCGCCCATCCCCGCGACACAGGCCAGCCAGGCCTTGGGGTTGAGCCATTGCATCAGCGCGCCGTACCACATCGACGGCGCACGCCCCGAGTCCTTGGCATTCAACCGCCCGTCATCGGTGGCCAGTTTCCACGCCATGAACAACAGAAACGCTACGCCGGCCAGTTGCACCACGCGGGTCATGAACGGCCAGCGCGTGAGCACTTCATGCAAGCCCAGCCCCATCAGCACCAACAGCAACACAAACCCCAAAGTGGCCCCGGCGACATGCCGCTGACTCGCGCGAAAGCCGTACTGCGCGCCCGCACTCAACGCGACGATATTCACCGGCCCCGGGGTGATCGACGCCGCCAAGGCAAACGCCGCCATCGAAACAATCAGACTCATCGCACACCTGCTTCAACTTGAGGAACGAAGCGCCACGGTAACCAGCGCAGGCTCGACGGTATTGAAGAAAATGCCCCTGCTGCTCACACCTTCTGTGAGCGCCACGAATCCTTGTGGGAGCGAGCCTGCTCGCGAAGGCGTCAGGTCAGTCAACCTCTCAGTGACTGATTGATTGCTTTCGCGAGCAGGCTCGCTCCCACAGCTGCTGTGTTGGGGCTTAGTCCAGCCGTGGCACGGTGAAGCGGAATTCGCTGCCCTGCCCCGGTTCGCTTTCGGCGAAGATCCGTCCGCCGTGGGCTTCGACGATGCCTTGGGTGATGTACAAACCCAGGCCAGAGCCGGTCGGATTGCCTTCCTTCACTGTCCAGTAACGGTCGAACACGTGGGGCAGGTTTTCCTTGGGAATGCCTTCACCGCTGTCGCGCACGCTGAAGACAATGTCACCGCCGACCGACGTGGCGTGGACATCGACGGTACCCAGACGCGGGGTGAATTTGATCGCGTTGCCGACCAGATTCGACAGCACCTGAAACAACCGCTCGGGGTCGGCATGAATACGCAGGTCGGGGTCAGCCGCAAAGGAAATGCTGATGTCCTTGTCCAGCGCCAGCGGTGCGAGCAGCGCTTGCGCCTCTTCGAACATCTGGCTGACGTCGAGTTTTTGCGGGGTGATGGTGTAGCGCCCAGCGTCGATTTTCGACGTGTCGAGCAAGTCTTCGAGCAGCATGTTCATGCGCCCCGCCGCTTGCTGCATGGTGTCGATCGCCGTGGAAATACGCCGCGACGTGTGCGGGCCATCCGAGCTGAAGGCCTTCTGCATCATGCCGCACAGCATCGAAATCACCGTCATCGGGTTGCGCAGGTCGTGGGAAACCACCGCCACAAGGTCATCACGAGCGCGCACCGCTTCCTGCTCGCGACGCACCTGACGCGCCAGATCGTTTTCCAGCGCCGAGCGTCGCAGATCGTTGGCGGCGAACAGATCGCCATGGCTCCACTTGGTGGAAATCCCGGCCATCTCGACTTTCCAGATTTCAAACGAGGTGCGCGGGCGCAAGCGCAAACCGGCGTCCGAATTTTCCAGATCCAGCGGTTTGCGCGGGTCGCCGCTCCAGTTGATGTTTTCCTTCACCTCGGGGCGGAACCACAGCACGCCGTTGTCGACCGGTTTCGGCAAGCTCATGGCGAGCACACCACTGGCCACCTGCTGAAAGTCGGCCGCCGGCGGATAGACGCTGGCCAGATGATGACTGGCGAACACCGGCTCACCGCTGTCCTGCAGCCACTTGTGCAGCGCGCGAATCTGATCCGGCTCGGGGCAATTGCCAAAGCGGTGCAATTGTTTGTCTTCGATGATCGCGATGCCGCCGGCGCCGGCCAGCGCCATCAGCACTTGAGGCTGCCCGGCGAGGCCGTCGAAGACGTTTTGCGGCGAATCGATCATAGCTTGATTGAGCAGCGCCAGCGCCTCGACTTTTTCCTCGCGCTGACGGCTGAGTTCCAGCGCTTCCATCGCGCTGATCTGCAGCGACAGCACTTGGCCGATGGTCTGACAGGCCATGCGCAACTCGTGCGGCACGTGCAGTGGCTGGCGATTGCCGCAACTGATCAGGCCCCAAAGTTTGTCGCCCTTGAGCAATGAAATGCTCATCGACGACAGCACGCCCATGTTCTTCATGTACTGACAGTGGATCGGCGACACACTGCGCAGGGTGGCGAAACTCAGATCCAGCGGCGTTTGCGTGTCCGGGCGCAACTTAGGCACCAGCGGCACGGGTTGGTAATCGGCATTGGGGATGATCCGCAGCCAGTTGGTGCGGTACAACTCGCGGGCCTGTTCGGGAATGTCCGAGGCCGGGAAGAACAAGCCGTTGAACACTTCCATTGACGGGTCGGACGCCTCGGCGATGACCTGGCCGTGACCCTCGTCTTCAAAACGGTAGATCAGCACCCGGTCGTAACCGGTCATTGCCTGGATTTCCTTGACGCTGATGTCGTACAGCGATTGCAGCGTGGTGGCCGCTTGCAGGCGCTGGAGCATGCGCCCCAGATGGGTCTGATTGCCGGCGACGTTGCGCGGCTGGAAGTTTTCGACGTGGATTTCCAGTTCGAGAATCAGCACGCCCTGATGGCGGTGCAGCAAGCCTTCGAACGCGGTGCCGTTGACGCGAAACAGCAGCGGCGCGGTGTCGGACAGCGTCGGCAGTTGCAGTGCTTCATGGATCTTCGCGGTATGTTCCGCGCCGATCAGCGCCTGCAAGGGCTGGCCAATCAAGCTGTCCGGCGCGCGCGCGAGCAAGGTTTCAACGTTGGCGCTGACCTGAATGATCTCCAGCGCCGGCTCGCTCAGGGTCAACAGCAGACCGTGGGGCTGGATCGCGCCGGGGAAGCGGATCGGCTCGTCGGCACAGTTGGCCAACAGTTCTTCAAAGGCTTGTTTGTCTTGCGGAGTCATGCCAGTACCTCCCGGCTTTCGAGCCAGCGCTCGAAACAACTGAATGTGGTTTGCGCGGCGGTGACGACGGCCGCACGTTCGGCGGCGTCCAGCGGGCGGCTGCTCAGGTATTCGATGAAGTCGCGCCAGCGGCGGCCGGTGCTGGCGCCGTAGACATCGAGAAACGCGGCGCCGTTGTCGGCGTCCAGCGCCAGACGTGCGGCGATTTCGCGGCGCAGGATCTGCCCGCCGAGGGTCGCGCCCTCAAGCACATAGAGCACGCCGAGACTGGCGGCGGCGCTGTCGATTTGCGGCAACTGCGCGCAGATGGGCAGGCATTGCAGCGCTTCGGACGAAGTGCCCAGCGCGTGCAGGTCACGGCGCAACGTGGCGGTTTTCAGGCGTGGGGTCAGATCGAAATCGGCGGGAACGGCATGACTGCTTTGCAACGCGTGCTCCAGCGGCTGATAGAAACCGTAATAGGCCTGCATCAAGCGCTCAAAGGCGCACGCGTCAAGGGTGTCGGAAAAAAAGGGAAGGCGTTTTTCCAGTGCGATGTGCAGTTCGGCAGTGCCGGCTCGCAGATCTTGCAGCACCGGTGGCACATAAACTTCACGGGCCTTTGCTTGCATGTAAATCGCTCTTGGTGGGGCCGCCTGGGGCCAGTCGGGGTCGGGTCGTACCGGCACAAATTTATCACGGCAAGCATCCCTACTGACCGGGCAGTTAGGTTTTTCTGCCCACTGACAGCTTCAGAGTTGCATGATATCAAAAAAGTTCTACGGGATTGACCGCCGCTGTACCGCGAGAGCAGCCCCTGACTGTACGGGTCAAAACGCTGGTTGGCGTGTTAAAAATACGCTCTGTGCTTTTGGAGCCCGCACCATGGATCTCGCTACCCTGTCGATCTTTCTCCCGGCCTGCTTCGCCCTCAACATGGCGCCAGGCCCGAATAACCTGCTGTCGGTGAGCAACGCCACCCGCTACGGTTTTCAACGCGCCTGCGCCGCCGGCATTGGCCGGATTCTGGCGTTCGCCGGAATGATTGCGCTGGCCGGAGCCGGTTTGTCAGTGGTGCTGCAGACCTCGGAATGGCTGTTCCATGCGATCAAGATCATTGGCGCGGCGTATCTGCTGTATCTGGCCTGGCAATTATGGCGCGCCGATACCGAAGCCGAGCAGCAGGTAAATGGCGCAGCGGTGGGATTCCTGGCCTTGGCGCGACAAGAGTTTCTGGTGGCGGCGGGCAACCCGAAAGCGATTCTTCTGTTCACCGCGTTTCTGCCGCAGTTCGTCGATCCAGCGCGCCCGGTGCCTGCGCAATTTGCCGTGCTCGGCACGCTGTTTCTGCTGTTGGAATGGATCGCCATCAGCGCCTACGCCTGGATGGGCCTGCACATGCGCCGCTGGTTTGCCGAGCCGCGCGGCAAACGGATCTTCAACCGTTGCTGCGCGGGGTTGTTGTCGGCGGCAGCTTCGGTGCTGCTGTTCGCCAAACGGGCGTAAGGTCTAGGCCTCGCTCGGGCCTTTGAGTTCGACCTGATTGCCGTCCGGGTCGAAGCAGTACAGCGACAAGCCGTTGCCCTCGGCGCCGAAGCGGGTCGCGGCTTTTTCAACGCTTAAGCCGAAGCCTTGCAGGTGCTGGATCAACACCTCTTCGTCGAATGGCTCGATGCGCAGGCAAAAGTGATCGACGTTGCGCCGCTCGGCCCCGGCAGCGCCGCCGCCCTTGCGGCCGAGTTCGCCTTGCAGATCGACCAGATCGATCATCGACGTACCGGCGCGCAGGTGCACCAGGCCCAACGGCTCGTTGCGCTTGACCACGTCGGCGCCGAATACCTGGCCGTAGAATTCGATGCTGCGCTGCAGGTCTTTGACGCGCAGGACAATGTGATCAATGTGTTGCACAGTGAACGGCTGCATGGGTTGGCTCCCTGAATTCGGCGACCCGCTGATTGTGCTGCAAATCATGAAAAATTCACTGTCGATTTTTCGGTGGAGCCATCGAGGAACTGGTTTTAACCTCACGCCATGAACATACAAACCGTTGTGCTGCCCCCACACGCCGAGATGGTCCGCGCCATGCTCGAACGCGACACTGCCTACGAAGGCGTGTTCTTCACGGCGGTGAAAACCACCGGGATCTTCTGTCGTCCCAGTTGCACGGCGCGCAAGCCGAAACCGGAGAATGTCGAGTTCTTCGCCCATGCCGACGAGTGCCTGTCCGCCGGTTATCGCGCCTGCTTGCGCTGCAAACCGCTGGACGCTGCGGCCATCGCCCCGGACTGGGTGCAGCGCCTGCTCAACGCCGTGGAGGCTGACCCGGACGTGCGCTGGAGCGATGCGCAACTGCTCGACGAGGGCATTGAGCCGCTGAAACTGCGGCGCTGGTTCAAACAGCATTTCGGCATGACCTTCCACGCGTGGCTGCGCACCCGGCGCCTCGGCATGGCACTGGGCGGGATCAAGCAAGGCACATCGATCGACCATGCCGCGTTCGATTCCGGCTATGAATCCCTCAGCGGTTTTCGTGATGCGTTTCAAAAGTCGTTCCACATCACCCCGGGCCGCGCATCCCAGAGTGAACCGCTGCTGTTCACCCGATTGACCACTCCGCTGGGCCCAATGATTGCCATGGCTGAACGCCGCGGCCTGGTGCTGCTGGAGTTTCTCGACCGTCCGGCGTTGACCCGCGAGGTCGAAGAGTTGCAGAACCGCTACGGTTATGTGGTCGCGCCGGGACACAACGCGCATTTGCGGCAAATCGAAGAGCAACTGGCGGCCTACTTCACGGGCACACTCCAGGCATTCAGCGTGCCGCTGCATTTGCCCGGTAGCGAATTCGACCGGCAAGTGTGGGCCGAACTGTTGCAAATCCCTTACGGCCAAACCACCACCTACGGCAACCTCGCGGCGGGCCTCGGTAAACCGGGCGCCAGTCGCGCGGTGGGTCTGGCCAACGGGCACAATCGTCTGTCGATTGTGGTGCCGTGTCATCGGGTGATCGGCGCCGATGGCTCGCTGACCGGCTATGGTGGTGGGCAACCGCGCAAAGCGTTTCTGCTACGCCTGGAAAACGCAGCAGTGCAACTCACCCAGGCACTGGCTTTCTGACCCAGGCGATTCATTCACAAGAAGGAATTTTGATGAACACCCTCGATTCTCGGTTTCACCAGTTGCATCAACAGGGCTTGTTGATTCTGACCAACGTCGCCGACGCCACGGGCGCGCGACTGGTCGAACACCTCGGCGGTGCCGCCGTCGCCACCAGCAGCGCAGCAGTGGCGTGGGCCCACGGTTACCCCGACGGCAACACCCTGCCCCTCGAACGTTTGGTTTCCACTGTGGAATCCATCGCGCGGGTGATCAGCGTGCCGTTGACCGTGGACATCGAAGCCGGCTATTCCGATGATCTTGGCCGCGTCGCCGAAGTGCTGGATGCGGTAATTGCCGCCGGAGCGGTGGGCATCAACATCGAGGACGGTTCTGCCGATCCCGAGCTGCTCGCGCGCAAGATCGAAGTCGCCCGAGCGGTGGCCAGCAAACGCAATGTGAAACTGTTCATCAACGCACGCACCGACGTTTACCTGCGTGGTCTGGTGCCCGCCGAAGATCGCGTCGCCGAAACCCTGCATCGCGCGGCGCTGTATCAGGCTGCCGGCACGGATGGCTTGTTCGCGGCAGGTGTCACCTCCGCTTACGAAATCGAAGCCATCTGCAAAGGCACCGCCCTGCCGGTCAACGTCCTCGGCTTCGACTGCCTGCCGTCACCTGCTGAACTGCAGGCGTTGGGTGTCCGTCGCCTGAGCGCCGGTTCCGGCATCGCCGAATTTCTCTACGGGGCGATGGGCGGACTGGTCAAGAGCTTCCTCGCCAGCGGCAAACTCGATACCCGCGACCTCAAGGCGTTCAGCTATGGCGAAGTCAACGGCCTGTTGAAATAGCATGTCCGAGCGCTTTCAAGCGGCCAGCGACTACCTGGCCGCACTCGACGACGACTGGCGGCGCCACATCAGCGCGGTAGGTCCGTGCCTGCATCAGCCACACCCGGCACGGGATCCGTACGAATCGCTGGTGCGGGCCATCGCCTATCAATAGCTGCACGCCAAGGCCGGCGATGCGATTATCGGGCGGCTGGTCGGGTTGTTTCCCGGACAGTCGTTTCCCCGTCCCGAACAAATCCTCGCCAGCGACTTCGACGCCCTGCGCAGTTGCGGCTTCTCCGCCAGCAAAATCGCCACCCTTCAAGGCATCGCCCAGGCCACGCTGGACGGCGTGGTGCCGGACTACGCCACGGCGCTGGCCATGGACGACGAGGCGTTGATCGAGCGCCTGATCAGCCTGCGTGGCGTCGGCCGCTGGACCGTCGAGATGCTGCTGATCTACAGCCTCGAACGTATGGACATCCTGCCAGCGGACGACTTTGGTGTGCGCGAAGGTTATCGGCGTTTGAAAGGACTCGAACTACAACCGACGCGCAAACAGATGATCGACATCGGCCAAGCCTGGCGCCCGCACCGCACCGTGGCCGCGTGGTACTTGTGGCGCATGCGCTGAGCCCGGGCTACTGCGCTGGCAGCGTTTCAACGAAACACCCAGGACATGTCCTGATCGGAATAGTGGTAATCCATGCGCAGCTCTTTCCCGGCCGGAATATCTTCGCTGGCAAACAATGCCGTCAGCAGGTACGGCTTGCGCACCGCGGTATCACCCAATATCAGGTCAGCTTCGACATTGAAGCCAACCGTTTCAACGTTGTAGCCCGTGGACAACTGCCGAACCGGCTTGCCCCGGTCGTCATATTCAAAGTTGGAATTGATCCTCGACGTGGCGTTGTCGCCGAGGATCACCAACGGCTCCTGGATCAGGTTGCCGGCGCCGTAGCGCACGGCTTCACCGACAAACATGGTGAACGTCTGGTGCTCGGGGCTGATGAACTTCAAGGGCATGACCGTGCCGCCGTAAATCCCCAGCGCCTCACCTTTGGCGATGCGCCGGTTGGCCACCACCATCATCTGGCCGACCATCGCGAGTTCCTGGGTCACTTGTGCGTCAGCTACCGTAAAGCGCCGCACTTCGAGTTTTTCTTCGTACAGCCTGCCGACGGCCTCGTAGCCTTCGAACTGGATATAGGGTTTGACCGCTGCCGCTCGGTAGTCAGCGCCCGAGTCCGAGATGCCTTTGGAGCCGATCTTGCGGATGCGGATCGGTCGGCCTCGGGAATCGCGCAGCGGATAGCGGCCATTGTTGGCCCGGTCATAACTACCCAGCCGATTGTCGATGAACGAGTGAGGCGTAGGGTGGCGCATCAACCTCAGCTCCTTCGGTGAATACGCGGCGATGGGCATGGATTCGGACGCCAGCACATAGTCGTCGTCGGAGTGATCCGACTCCATGTCCTGCTCACGCGACGGCCGAATCTCGGCACCTTCTTCGACCGCCGAGCGATAAACCTTTGACCGGGTTTCGGCCAACTCACGCCAGATTACCGTTTCGCCGATGCGCTCGACCACCGGCCCCGAAGGAAGGGTCTCACTGGCCAATCGCGCCCGGTACTGGCCGGTCTCGGGGTCGATGCCGACATGGACAAAACCACCCTGCACCGCCACCAGTTGCCGCCCCTGAAACACATGGAAGCCTTGCACATCGGCGTCCGGCAAATGGATGGCGGCGGGGATCCGGTAATACCGCAGAGGCCGGGATTTGGGGGTTGGCGTGGCGGCAGGTTGCGCAGCGGCGTCGGCCACCGAGACAGCCAACGTCACGGCGGGCGCCGCCTCCGGTGACGGGCTGCTGGCCCCGGGCAAATCCGGCAAACGCAGTACGGCGGCCGTATCCGGATCAAAACGCGGTGGCCCGTCCGGGCGCAGTGTCGGGACGTTGTCGGCCACTCCTGGCCGCAAGGGGCTATCAACCGAACTTGTAGAAGTGCCTGGGCTTTTGCCAGGCGTTTTGTTACCCATGAATCATTCATCCTTGAATGGAAATTGGATCGGTCTCTGTCAGCAGAGAACCAGCGCCGGGAAAAATACCATCGGCCCGCCCCGGCCGCCCTGCGCAACCAATTCAAAATACGTCCAGCTAAACGCTCACAGCCCTGACTTCAACCGACTGAAGGCCCGGATCAACGCGCGGTTGAACGCCTTGCCATTGTCGTTCTTGCTGTACAGCGAAACCCGCACAGCGGCGGACGGATACGTCCCCGGGTCATTGCGAATCGAGGCATCGACCAAACCATCCGCCGCCGTGATCGCATTGGCGTAGTGAATGGTGTCGGTGATCGGCGCGATCACTTCGGGCGTCATCAGATAATCCATCAACGCCAACCCGGCCTCTGGATGCGGCGCATCTTTGGGAATGACCATGGCGTCGAACCACATCAAAGTGCCTTCCTTGGGAATCCGGTAGCTCAATTTAAACGGTTTGTTGGCCGCTTCGGCCTGACCGGCGGCAATCGCCACGTTGCCGTTCCACGACATCGCCACGCAGGTATTGCCGTTGGCGAGGTCGCTGATGTTCAGGTCGTTATCGAAGTAGCGGATGTAGGGGCGGATCTTCGCCAGTTGCTGCTCGGCCAGTTTCAGGTCATCGAGGTTCTGGCGGTTGATGTCCAGGCCCATGTACTTCATCACGGCGGCAAACACTTCGTTGGGATCGTTGAGCAGGCTCACCCCGCAATCGGCAAATTTCGATACGACCGCCGGGTCGAACAGCATCGCCCAACTGTCCCTCGGCGCATCCGCCAGACGCTGCTTGATCGCCTGTTCCTGATAGCCCACCCCAGTGGTGCCCCAGGCATAGATGCCGGCGTAACGATTGCCAGGATCGAACACCGCCATGTGCTGACGAAACTCTTCGCCCACCCCGGCAAAGTGCGGCACACGCGCCTTGTCCAGCGGCTGAATCGCACCGCTTTCGATGGCCCGCGACAGGTGCTGGCCAGCGGTCAGCACCAGGTCGTAGCCGCTGCGGCCGGTGAGCAGTTTGGTCTCGACGGTTTCCAGTGAATCAAAGTGATCGGCGACCACATGAATGCCGGTTTTCGCCTCGAAATTCTTCAACGTATCCGGGGCCAGGTACTCGCCCCAGATGTACAGATTAACCACCGGTTTGGCGCTGTCGGCGGCCTGCACACACAAAGGTGCGAGCACCAGCATCAAGGCTTGAGTCAGTTTGTGCAGGCGCATGCTCAGGCTCCTTTTTTCAGGCCGGCGTATTGCGGCATGGTGATGCACGCGACGTTGCCGCCGCCAAGGAGGATTTCCCGGGAGTTCTCGATGCCGACGATTTTGTGCTGCGGGAACAGTTCGGCCAGCGTCGCCATGGCGACTTTGTCATTGTGATCGCCAAACAACGGCACGACGATCGAGCTGTTGCCGGCGTAATAGTTGATGTACGAGGCGCAGATTTTCGTCCCGGCCTGACGGGTGTGAGTGCTGTCTTGCTGATCCAGGCCTTCGGCTTCTTCGGCGGTCCATTCGAGCACATCCGGTTGCGGCAGTTTGTGCACGATCAGTTCGCGGCCACGGCTGTCGCGGGTGCTGCGCAGAATGTCGTAAGCCTCCTGATAGATTTCCCACTGCGGATCGTCGCGATTGTCGGTCCACTGCAGCACCACTTCGCCGGGACGCACAAAACAGGCGAGATCGTCGACATGGCCGTCGGTTTCGTCGAACTTGCAGCCACGCGGCAGCCAGATCACTTGCTCGGCCCCGAGGTAATCGGTGAGGCGGCGGGTGACTTCGTCTTTGCCCAGATGCTGGTTGCGATTGCGATTGAGCAGGCATTGTTCGGTGGTGAGAATGCTGCCCTGGCCGTCGGCCTGAATGCCGCCGAGTTCGGCGATCAGCGGTGCGCGATAGCGGTCGAAGCGTTCGATTTCGAGGATCTTGCTGGCGATCTGATCGTCCTTGTCCCACGGGTAGTACAAGCCGCCGTCGAGGCCGCCGTAGGCATTGAACTCAAAGTCGACGCCGCGCACTTCACCGCTCTGATCGTTGACCACAAAGCATGGGCCACTGTCACGGAACCAGGTGTCGTTGCAGGTCATTTCGACGACCCGCACTTGCGGCGGCAATTGACGGCGGGCGGTGGCGAATTGTGCCGCCGAGGCGCACACGGTGACCGGTTCGCTGTGGGAGATGGCGGTGACGATCTGCACCCAGACTTTCTGCGCAGGCTTGGCGCCGTTGCGCCAGACATCGGTGCGCTCCGGCCAGCCGAGCCAGCAGCCGGATTTGGTTTCGAATTCGCCGGGCAGACGGAAGCCGTCCTGTTTGGGGGTGGAGTCGAGTGAACGTGCCATGGTCAAACCTCGTCTTGGGCTGGGAATGACCACAGGCTACGGTCGGCGGCGGCAGGCTCGCCAACGATGATTATTGCGGAACAGTTGAATTCAACTCATCAATCGGCCAGTTGATCGTTGAACCATTCGAGCATCTGCGCCACGGCCGGGCGCTCCATCCGCACCCGTTCGCAGACCAGCGCATATTGGCCGAGCGCGGTCATGCTTGAGGTGAACGGCCGTACCAGACGGCCACTCTGCAAATCTTCCTGCGCGGTGAGATTATCGCCCATCGCCACGCCCTGCCCTTGCGCGGCAGCTTCCAGCGCCAGCCCGGCATGGGCGAAATACAACTGGCGCTCGGGGCGCAGATCGCCAGCGTGGCTGGTCAGCCACGCGGTCCAGGTCTTGCCGTCCTGATCGTCGTGCAACAGGCAATGGCGCGCCAGGTCCTTCGGCGTTTTCAGCGAGCCCTGGTTGAACAGGCCGGGGCTGCACACCGGAAAGAATTGCAGCGCTGGCAACGGGCGGACGAAATAGGCGCTGCTGTCGACCGGGCCGGTGCCGTAGGTGATCGCCAGATCGATGTCTTCGCCCGGCGCGCTCGCATCGATCGGCTGTTCGTAGAGGTGCAGCGTGATGTGCGGGTAGCGCGCATAGAAATCGCTGAGGCGACTCATCAGCCACTTCTGCGCCAGTTCCGCGGTGACGGCCAGTCTGAGCACGGCGAGCGAGGACGGATCACGCAGTTCATCGCAGGCATCGCCGATCAGTTCGAAGGCTTGCTGCAGGCTTTGCATCAGGCGCCCGGCGGCGATGGTCGGACGGATCTGCCGGCCTTCGCGGATGAACAGCGAGACGCCGAGTTGTTCTTCGAGCTGCCTGATCTGATGGCTGACGGCGCTGTCGGTGACGCACAGCTCGGCGGCGGCCCGGCCAAAATGCGCATGGCGAGCGGCGCATTCGAAGGTTCTGAGGGCGGCGAGCGAGGGTAATCGGCGCATGCGTTCTGATCCCTGTTTTTAGCCGGACATGCTGACCGTACTGGCGGTGGGCGTCCAGTGGGACCGCGTGATCGTTCATCGCTAGCAGGGCTAGCGATGGGGTCAGCACATCCACCGCAGATCTTCTAGGCTGAACCGAACTATCCAAACGCCAACCGGAGGCCCCCATGCACCTTGAAGGTTCCTGCCATTGCGGCGCCGTGACATTCACCCTGATCAGCGCCCACCCCTACCCGTATCAACGCTGCTACTGCTCGATCTGCCGCAAGACTCAGGGCGGCGGCGGTTACGCGATCAACCTCAGCGGCGACGCAACCACGCTCAAAGTTCAGGGCCGCAAGCACATCACGATCTACCACGCGAAAATGAAAGACGCCGGCGACAAACGCGCCCACCGCAGCAGCGCCGAACGGCACTTCTGCTCGCTGTGCGGCAGCGGCTTATGGCTGTTCAGCCCGGAATGGCCAGAGCTGATCCACCCGTTCGCCTCGGCCATCGATACCGCGCTGCCGGTGCCGCCGGAGCACACGCATTTGATGCTGGGTTCGAAGGCGCCGTGGATTGAGGTGGAGGCGAAGGCCAAGGATCAGGAGTTTGAGGTGTATCCCGAAGAGTCCATTGCGCAGTGGCATGAGCGCCTCGGACTGGTTCGTTAGGCAGGAAAACTGCGGCTGTTTTGATGGCCTCATCGCCAGCAGGGCTAGCGAGTGTTTTTAACAATCAGGCACTTTTGATTTTAAACATTCCTGTTTAGCGGAAACTTGCTGACACGCTGAGAGGCTACACATCCTTGCGCCTTTGCCTACAGCTAAGCCAGAATCCGCCGGCTTGTGTGCCTTGGAGGCAGGTTTTATTGTGGGTCGGTCGCTGACACATTCAGCGATCGGGTTTCGCAGCTCGGATCAATCAAGGCGCACAGCGCTCCCAATCGCTGCCATTAAATTTGTGGCAACGATCCTTCATGGCGGCTGTGCGCGGGATACCTTCGGGTATGCCGGGTGCCTTGATTCCCGGTCTGCGAACCTGCGTACAGCTGCCACCTCTCTTCGTTTCGCAGCGAAATGTGGCGGCTCCACCAATCAAGGAGCTTCACCATGATCAAACCCACACCCAACCCACCCGAAACCGACCCCACCTCCCCCTACGAATCCCTCGATTCCAACAAACTCCACGAAGCCGCCGACCGCGCCCTCGATCATTACCTCTGCCCGCCCGGCTCCCCGCCGCCGCCAGGCAGGACCCGCGGGATGTACGCCGTCACGGCCGACAACAAAAACGAAGAGCTGCTGGCCGATGCCAGTGCGACACTCGCCTCGGCCAAGACCATCGCCCAGGATTGGGCCGACCGATTGCCCGCGCCGCAGCGTCGGGCGCTGTTGGGGATTGCGCAGTTGATCATGCTCGGGGAATTGGCGGTGAATCGGGCGCTGGATAATCTGGATTTGGCTGGTGTGGGCAGTACTCACTGATTGAATCGACGCCCAGTTGATCGTTCCCACGCTCCGCGTGGGAATGCCTCAACGGACGCTCTGCGTTCGGCTCTGGAGGGGACGCGGAGCACCCCGGGCTGCGTTCCCACGCAGAGCGTGGGAAAGATCATCGCGTCAGACGTGCGCCGGCACACCACTGTGAAAGCGAAATTCCTCATCCGGCGATTCGATCAGTTCCTGCTCGGCAGCACGAACCTTGTCGATCACCTGGGCAATGTCCTTCGCATCCCCGTACTGGTAAGCCAGTTTCAAATACCCCTGAAAATGCCGCGCTTCACTCTTCAGCAAGCCAAAGTAAAACTTGCCCAACTCTTCATCCAGGTGCGGCACCAGCGCTTCAAAGCGTTCGCAGCTGCGCGCTTCGATAAAGGCGCCGACCACCAGCGTATCCACCAGTTTCACCGGTTCGTGACTGCGCACCACTTTGCGCAGGCCTGAGGCGTAGCGCCCGGCGTGCAGTTGGCGCAGTTCGATCTTGCGGCGTTTCATGATGCGCATCACTTGTTCGTGGTGCACCAGTTCTTCCCGGGCCAGGCGCGACATCATGTTGATCAGGTCGACGTGGGAGTGGTACTTGGCGATCAGGCTCAGGGCGGTGCTGGCGGCTTTGAATTCGCAGTTCTTGTGGTCGATCAGCAGGGTTTCCTGATCGGCCAGTGCGGCCTGGACCCAGGCGTCGGGGGTGCGGCAGCCAAGGAATTCGTGGATTTCGGGAAGGATCATGGGGCTCACGGCTAATGGTGTTCGAGCGAAGGGCGCCGATTATACCGGCCTGCCCGCAGACCACCAGCCGCGCGCGTTGATATGCGTCAAGTCGCGCACGTTCGGGCAGCAACTATAGTTGTGCAACGCCGTGCCTTTTCTTTGCTGGAGACTCCGCTCATGCAAGCCATTCGCAGCATTCTGGTGGTCATCGAACCCGAACATTCGGACAGCCTGGCGCTCAAGCGTGCCAAGTTGATCGCCGGTGTGACTCAGGCCCATCTGCACCTGCTGGTGTGCGACAAGAAGCACGACCACGCGGGCATGCTCGGCGTGCTCAAATCCGCGCTGCTGGAGGACGGCTACAGCGTGACCACCGAACAGGCGTGGAATGAAAGCCTGCACGAAACCATCATCGATGTGCAGCAGGCCGAGGGCTGCGGGCTGGTGATCAAGCAGCATTTCCCCGACAGCTCGCTGAAAAAAGCCCTGCTGACCCCGGCAGACTGGAAACTGCTGCGCCACTGCCCCACCCCGGTGCTGCTGGTGAAAACGGCCGGTTCGTGGAAGGACAAAGTGATTCTGGCGGCGGTGGACGTCGGCAACACCGATGGCGAGCACCGGCATTTGCACACCACGATCATTGATCACGGCTATGACATTGCCAGTCTGGCCAAGGCGCATCTGCATGTGATTGCGGCGCATCCCTCACCGATGTTGTCGGCGACCGATCCGACGCTGCAACTGAGCGAAACCATCGAAGCGCGTTATCGCGAGCAATGCCGGGCGTTTCAGGCGGAATTCGATGTTGACGATGAACACCTGCACATCGAGGAAGGCCCAGCGGATGTGCTGATTCCGTTTATGGCGCACAAGCTGCAGGCGGCGGTGACGGTGATCGGCACTGTGGCACGGACCGGGCTGTCCGGGGCTTTGATCGGTAATACCGCTGAAGTGGTTCTGGATGAGCTGGAGAGTGATGTGTTGGTGCTCAAGCCGCAGGAGGTTGAGGATCATTTGGTGGAGTTGGCGGTGAAGCACTGAGCATTGCGGTGCCTGAACCGGCGCCTTCGCGAGCAGGCTCGCTCCCACAATTGGAATGCATTCCCCCTGTCGGAGCGAGCCTGCTCGCGAAGTTTTTGATCTTCAGGCGCCGAAGGCATCCTTGAGAAAACCGGGGGCGATATAGCGCTGGTAGTGCGCTTCCGACAGCAGGAAGAATTCCCGATCAATGGCGTCGCGCAATTCCGGCAGGTTCCAGTCGCGAAACTCGGGCAGCAACACCATCCCGTAGGCTTCCAGATTAATGATCACCCGCGCGCCGCGAGCAATCAGCTGATAAGCCCAGCAATATTCCGACTGATGCGGCACGAAGCGGATCTTGCGCTGTTCGAGCTGTTCGCGCAGACGCGCCGAATCAAAAATCTCGACCTTGCCCGCCATCACTTGTGACAGCAATTGTTCCAGTCGCAACCACACCGCCCGCTTTTCCTCCTCGTTGTACCCATTCCAATGGATCACTTCGTGGTGAAAACGCTTGCAGCCACGGCACACCAGATCACCGTAAACAGTGGAGCAGAGGCCGACGCAGGGGGTCTTGATGGTCTGATTGGGCATAAGATAGGCAAAGGCACTGAAACGCGGAACAGGTCGGCATGTTAGCCCTTTGTCTAACATTCATCACCCCTCAAACTTCAGGGACGAACTTACCTTTAAATTTTTTTTGCCGTAGAATCAGCCAGCCTTTTAAGGCGCCAATGTCCGTTAGAAGCTGTTTTCAAAGCGTCACGAGCACAGTCGTTCCTTCAGAGCGGTGTTGGCGAGGGGTTTTTCCAGCGGGGAAAAGCCCAACGCCAACCCTCATCAGCTCCCCGTTCTGCAGGCGTAAAACTTTGAAAGCAGCTTCTGTAAGGAATTGCCGGTAATTCTGGCCGAACGACCCACAACGTCGTGAGGAGCATGAGTACGGCAATTTCGGGATGAGCGTCCCGGACACCCATTTGGGACCACTGATGAGGGTAATAACTGTGCTTGAAGCCTACCGCAAACATATCGAAGAGCGTGCAGCCCTGGGTATCGTTCCCCAGCCGCTTAACGCCGAACAAACAGCAGGCCTGGTCGAGCTGCTGAAAAACCCTCCGGCTGGCGAAGAAGAATTTCTCGTTGACCTGATCACCAATCGCATTCCACCAGGCGTGGACGAAGCGGCGTATGTCAAAGCCGGCTTCCTGTCTGCATTGGCCAAGGGCGAAGTTTCCTCCCCTCTGCTGGACAAAAAGCGCGCTGTAGAACTGCTCGGCACCATGCAGGGCGGCTACAACATCGTGACTCTGGTTGACCTGCTGGACGACGCCGAGCTGGCGCCAGTCGCTGCCGCGCAACTCAAGCACACCCTGCTGATGTTCGATGCGTTCCACGATGTCGCGGAAAAAGCCAAAAACGGCAACGCTCACGCTAAAGCCGTGCTGCAATCCTGGGCTGACGGCGAGTGGTTCAAAAACCGCCCGACGCTGGAAGACAAGATCAGCCTGCGCGTGTTCAAGGTCACCGGCGAAACCAACACCGACGACCTGTCCCCTGCTCCAGACGCCTGGTCGCGTCCAGACATCCCGCTGCACGCCCTGGCCATGCTGAAAATGGCTCGCGACGGCATCGTTCCTGATCAGCAGGGCGCCATCGGCCCGATGAAGCAGATCGAAGAAATGCGCGGCCAAGGCTTCCCGATCGCCTACGTCGGTGACGTGGTCGGTACCGGTTCCTCGCGTAAATCGGCGACCAACTCGGTGCTGTGGTTCTTCGGCGACGACGTTCCTTACGTGCCGAACAAGCGCGCTGGCGGTTTCTGCTTCGGCAGCAAAATCGCTCCGATCTTCTACAACACCATGGAAGATGCCGGCGCACTGCCAATCGAGTTCGACGTGTCCAACATGAACATGGGCGACGTGATCGACCTGTACCCGCATGCTGGCAAAGTCTGCAAACACGGCACCGACGAAGTCCTGACCACCTTCGAAATGAAGACTCCGGTGCTGTTGGACGAAGTTCGCGCTGGCGGCCGTATCCCGCTGATCATCGGCCGTGGCCTGACCGAGAAGGCTCGCGCCGAACTGGGTCTGCCACCGTTTGACCTGTTCAAAAAGCCTGATGCACCGATTGAAAGCACCAAGGGTTACACCCTGGCGCAGAAAATGGTCGGCAAGGCGTGCGGTCTGGCAGAAGGCAAAGGCATCCGTCCTGGCACCTACTGCGAACCGAAAATGACCACCGTGGGTTCTCAGGACACCACCGGTCCAATGACCCGTGACGAACTGAAAGACCTGGCGTGCCTGGGCTTCTCGGCTGATCTGGTGATGCAGTCCTTCTGCCACACCGCGGCGTATCCAAAGCCGATCGACGTGACCACCCACCACACCCTGCCTGACTTCATCATGACCCGCGGCGGCGTTTCCCTGCGTCCGGGCGACGGCATCATCCACTCGTGGCTGAACCGCATGCTGCTGCCAGACACCGTCGGTACCGGTGGTGACTCGCACACCCGTTTCCCAATGGGCATTTCGTTCCCGGCCGGTTCCGGTCTGGTGGCGTTTGCTGCGGCCACCGGCGTTATGCCGCTGGACATGCCGGAATCGATCCTGGTGCGCTTCAAAGGCAAAATGAAACCTGGCATCACCCTGCGTGACCTGGTTCATGCGATTCCTTACTTCGCTATCCAGAACGGTCTGCTGACCGTCGAGAAGAAAGGCAAGAAAAACGCCTTCTCCGGCCGCATCCTGGAAATCGAAGGTCTGGAAGGTCTGACCCTGGAGCAGGCGTTCGAACTGTCCGACGCCTCGGCCGAACGTTCGGCTGCCGGTTGCACCATCAAGCTGTCGAAAGAGTCGATCACCGAGTACCTGAACTCCAACATCACCCTGCTGCGCTGGATGATCGGCGAAGGCTACGGCGATGCGCGTACTCTGGAACGTCGTGCACAAGCGATGGAAGCCTGGGTTGCCAATCCGGAACTGATGGAAGCCGATGCCGACGCCGAATACGCCGAAGTCATCGAAATCGATCTGGCCGACATCAGCGAGCCTGTCCTGTGCGCGCCGAACGATCCGGACGACGCCCGTCTGCTGTCCAGCGTTGCTGGCGAGAAGATCGACGAAGTGTTCATCGGTTCGTGCATGACCAACATCGGTCACTTCCGCGCTGCCGGTAAACTGCTGGATCAGGTCAAAGGTCAGCTGCCAACCCGTCTGTGGCTGTCGCCGCCGACCAAGATGGACGCTCACCAACTGACCGAAGAAGGCTACTACGGCATCTACGGCAAGGCTGGCGCGCGCATGGAAATGCCGGGCTGCTCGCTGTGCATGGGTAACCAGGCACGTGTAGAGCCGAACGCGACCGTGGTTTCCACTTCCACTCGTAACTTCCCGAACCGTCTGGGCGACGGCGCGAACGTCTACCTGGCTTCGGCTGAGCTGGCGTCCGTGGCTTCGATCCTGGGTCGCCTGCCGACCGTCGAGGAGTACATGGAATACGCTGGCAAGATCGACAGCATGGCGGCCGATATCTACCGCTACCTGTCCTTCGACCAGATCGCCGAGTTCCGTGAAGCTGCTGCGAACGCCAACATCCCGGTCGTTCAAGCCTAACGCTACAACGCAATGAAAAACGCCGCCCATCGTGAGATGAGCGGCGTTTTTTTTATGCCCGCAAGCCGCCACAAATTCAATGTGGGAGCGAGCCTGCTCGCGAATGCGCTGGGTCATCCAGCATCAATATCAACGGATAGACCGCTTTCGCGAGCAGGCTCGCGCCCACTGGGATTATGGCGTGGATCAGAACACCGACCAGCCAATCCTGGAACTGAGCATTTCCAGCGCCGCCATCCCCGCCAGCGAGTTCCCGGCAGCATTGAGCTCCGGCGACCACACGCACACCGTAAACTGCCCCGGCACCACCGCGACAATCCCGCCGCCGACCCCACTCTTTCCCGGCAAGCCAACGCGGTAGGCGAAGTTGCCCGCCTCGTCATACAAACCGCTGGTGGCCATGATCGAGTTGACCTGTTGGGTCTGGCGTCGCGTCAGGATCTGTTCGCCGCTGTGCTTGCAGAAACCGTCATTGGCCAGAAAGCAGAAGGCGCGGGCCAGATCGATGCAGTTCATGCGCAGTGCGCAGTGGCTGAAATAGCTGCGCAGCACCGCTTCGACATCGTTGTGAAAATTACCGAAGGACTGCATCAGATAGGCCATCGCCGCATTGCGCGCACGATGCTGGTATTCGGAATCGGCAACCTTGCCGTCGATCATGATCTGCGGATTGCCCGACAGGCGCCGGACGAAATCACGCATCGACAGGGTCGGCGCGGCGAAGCGCGACTGGTTGATGTCGCAGATCACCAGCGCGCCGGCGTTGATGAACGGATTGCGCGGGCGGCCACGTTCGAATTCCAGTTGCACCAGCGAGTTGAACGGCTGACCGGACGGCTCATGCCCGAGCCGCTCCCAAATCGCCTCACCGGAATGATCGATGGCCTGCACGAGGCTGAACACTTTGGAAATACTCTGCACCGAAAACGGCGTCTCGGCGTCGCCGGCGCAATACATCTCGCCGTCGTTGCCATACACGGCAATGCCCAGTTGATTGGCCGGCACGGTGCCGAGGGCAGGAATGTAGTCAGCCACCTTGCCTTGCCCGATCAGGGGCCGGACAGCGTCAAGGATCTCGTTCAACAGCGCTTGCATGCCGGGTTCCGAAGTCTCGCCCCATGGGATTGCGGGGACACTGGGGCTAGACGCTGCACGGAGGGATCGAATCACACACTTTGGGCCCACAGAATCCAAGGTGGACCTTTATTTTCGGATGTCAGTGCGCTCGGTCAAGTCCGGCGAGCAAGGCACTGTCGCGGCTGTAGATGTCCGGTGCGTACTGCACGTGGCCGTCATTGCCGACCTGCGCCGTCCAGTAGGTCATCAGAATTGGCACCGGCGCCGACAGGCGGAATTCGTGGGTGGTGCCAGTCGCCAACAAGGTGTCGGTGCGGGCCTTCTCCGCTGGGCTGAGCAGCAGATCACGCAACTGCAGCGGATGCTCGACCCGCACGCAACCGGAGCTGAACGCGCGCGGGCCTTTGTCGAACAGCGCCTTGCTCGGCGTGTCGTGCAGGTACACCGAAAACGGATTGGGAAAGCGGATGACCATTTGTCCCAGCGGATTGCGCGGCCCGGCGTCCTGGCGCAAAAGAATATTGCCGGGGTTGTCCCAATCGACGTCAGCCGCCGCAATGGGCTGACCATTGGCGTCGAGCACTTGCAGGTTCTGGCGACTGAGGAAGGTCTGATCCTTGCGGATCGCCGGCAGCTTGTCTTCCTTCCAGATGGTCGGCGGCACGGTCCAGGTCGGATTCAGGGTCAGGCGCGTGACGCGGGATTTGAGCAGCGGTGTCTGGCGCTCGGCGCGGCCGACTTGAGTGCGCGTCTGCCAGACCGCTTGGCCGCCCTGATAGAGAGTCAACTCGGCAGCGGCAACGTTGACCAGCAAACCATCGGGCTCCAAATCCTGGGCCATCCAGCGGAAGCGTTCAAGATTGACCCGCAGCTGTTCGCGACGGGTCAACGGGCTGATATTCAGTTCAGCAATCGTCCCCGGCCCGACCACGCCGTCAGCCTGCAACGAATGATTGGCCTGAAAGCTTTTCACCGCCTCGACCAGCACGCCGCTGTAAGCGTTGTCCGGCGTGCCGATGGCGTGGGTCAGATAGCCTTCGTTGAACAAACGCTGGGCCAGTTGCGGCACGCGTTTGTCTTCCATGGACGGACGCAGCAACGGACCATCGCCGACCGATTGCCATTGCGGCAAGGCTTTGAGGCGTTGTGCGGCATACAACTGACGCAGGTTCTGATATTGCGCCAGACGCGGACGGGCCAGATCGAACGCCGCCGCGATGTCATGCATGCCCGGCACGGCGATGGCGAGTAATTCCGCCTGACGGTCGCGGGGCGCGGTGTCGGCATGCCACAGCGGTTCGAAATGCGACTGCAACAGCCGACCGTAATGCAAATCCTGCAAGGCCTGAAGGTAGTAGCGACTGATCTCGATGTCGGCGCACAACTCGCCGTCCTGCGGCGGTACGGCAGCAACCGGGTAGCGTTTCGGATTGAGGCCATCGTCGGCCAACAGCTGCAATTGCGCCTGCAAGGCCGGCAAACGTGCGGTTTCGCTGGCCCACACCGGCATCCAGTCCTGCTGCTCATAGAACGCTTGCAACTGCGTCAGCGCGGGGCCATTGAGCTGAGTGCCAATCCCCGGGCATGCCTGCGGCAGGCTGATCAGCACCGCCTGCAACGGACTTTGCGGCTCAACGGGCATTTCGGCCGGCGGCGTTGGCAGCGTCTGCAACGGCGGCAACGGCTCATCTGCACAAGCGACAAACGGCGCAGCGAGCAGGCAAATGCTCAAGTAGCATGCGTACTTTTTGAACAACTGCTTTACTCCAATCCATGGCCGTCCAGATGACGGTCAACCTTACATCAGGTGCGCTGAACAGTCAGGTTCGATCGACGAGCTTGCGGGTAACGACTGGGAGTCAGGAGCCAAAGTGCCAAATGAGTAGCAAGTGAGGACACTTTATAAATGTTGACGTTTTTGCGCCGACTTCTGCTGACTACCGCGACCCTTGTCGCTGTGTCCAGTCCAGTTTTTGCCGCCGGCAAGCTATCGCCGGTTCTCTACACCAGCCTCGCGCACGCCGCGCCAGAACTCAATCCCCAAGCGCTGAAAGGTGCACTGAACGCCATGCAGTGCGCGGTCAACAATGGCGCGAAACCATCCCGCCACTTGGCGATCATCGATTATTCGCAACCGTCGACCGAACGCCGCTTGTGGATTTTCGACCTGAGCAAACAGAAGTTGGTTCTACGCGATTTGGTCGCCCATGGCTCCAATTCCGGGGAAAACTTCGCCACACAGTTCTCTAACCGCGAAGGTAGTTATCAATCCAGCCTCGGTCTGTTCCGCACTCAGGAAAGTTACAGCGGCACCCACGGCTATTCGCTGCGCATGGACGGTCTGGAGCCCGGTTTCAATGACATGGCTCGCGATCGCGCCATCGTCATTCATGCCGCCAGTTACGTGAATCCGCTGTGGAGCAAGAAACAGGGGCGCATCGGCCGCAGCCAGGGCTGTCCGGCGGTGCGTCCGCAGATCGCCAAACAGGTGATTGATCGCCTGAAGAATGGCCAGTTCATGTTTTCGTGGTACCCGGATCAGCGCTGGTTGAAGTCCTCGCCGTACCTCAATTGCCAGCCGCAGCAGGTGGCGAGCATCCTGAGCACGCACGCGAGCTGACAAGCACCGCATACCCCTGTGGGAGCGAGCCTGCTCGCGAATGCGTTATGTCAGATAATATTTTAGTGCCTGACCCGCCGCCTTCGCGAGCAGGCTCGCTCCCACAGGGATAGTGTTCCTTCAGCTAAACCGTCTCCGCCCTTTTCATTACAACTTTGTCATTCAGCTGTCGGTTTACCGTGCGGATCGCTCGGTAGCCTGAAGTTGTTCCGGCGCCAATGCCGATCAACTCCGACCACTGAGTGACTGACCATGAAAACCCTTCTGCTCGCCTTCACCGCCCTCCTCGCCACCGGTTCCGCGTTCGCCGCCAACATGCCCGAGACCGCGGTGATTCATGACAAAACCGGCTTCTATGTGCATCTGGATGTCGACAAAGTTCTGTCCAGCACTGATATTTCACAAGCGTGCGGTGTGGTGCCGGCGCAATTGAATTACCTCGACCATCAGGGCCGCAAACATGTGCTGGACTATGAAGTACAGGGCAGCGGCTGCACGAATGACCATTGAGGCTGAGCGATGAATATTCTGGTTGTCGAAGACGAGCCAAAGGCCGGCAATTACCTGCTCAACGGTTTGCAGGAATTGGGCTACAGCGTCAGCCTGGCCCGCGACGGTGCCGATGGTCTGCACTTGGCGCTGGAGCACAGCTTTGACGTGATCGTGCTCGATGTGATGATGCCGAAAATGGATGGCTGGGAAGTGCTGCGCCGGTTGCGCAAGGAAGCCGACACGCCGGTGCTGTTCCTCACCGCCCGCGACGACATCGCCGACCGCGTCAAAGGCCTGGAACTGGGCGCCGATGACTACCTGATCAAACCGTTTTCCTTTGCCGAACTGGTGGCGCGCCTGCGCACCCTGACCCGTCGTGGCCCGATCCATGAGGACGAGCAGCTGCAAGTGGCCGACCTGCAAATCGACGTGCTCAAGCGCCGGGTCAGCCGCGCCGGGGTGCGCATCACCCTGACCAACAAGGAATTCGCGCTGTTGCAACTGTTCGCCACGCACACCGGCCAAGTTCTCGCCCGTTCGCTGATTGCCTCGCGGGTGTGGGACATGAATTTTGACAGCGACACCAACGTCGTCGATGTCGCCGTGCGCCGTTTGCGCGCCAAAATCGATGACCCGTTCCAGCTCAAGCTGATCCACAGCGTGCGCGGCATCGGCTACCGCTTCGATACGCAGCCATGAGCGGTAAAACTTATTCCCTGACGTTGCGCCTGGCGCTGGTTTTCGCCCTGCTCGCCTTCGCTTCGCTGGCGGGCCTCGGTGCGGCACTGTATGGCGAGTTGGAGGAGCAACTGATTCGCCGCGATGACATTTCGCTGGTCAGCCGCGTCGATCAATTGCGCACGTTCCTCAACGACAGCAACACCTTGGAGCTGATCAAGAACAAACCGGCGCTGTTTCAGAACATGCTCGGCAACCGCGAAGCGTTGCTGACGATTGGGGCGCCGGGGCAACCGCCATTATTGGTGGTCAACCCAGGCAATCTGACAACGCCGACGCTGCCGGCCGTGCCGATCAACCATACGATGACGCTCAATGATGTGCAGCACTTGCCCAGCGTCGACGGTGTGCCGTTTTCCGCGGTGGCTGCGGCGATCGACTCCGGCGAACTGGGCAATCTGCAAGTGACCACCGGACGCTTGATGAGCGAGCGCACAGCGATGCTCGCCAATTATCGGTTGAGCGTTTACGGCCTCGCATCGTTGGCGGCGTTGTTGTTGGCGGTGGTCGGTTGTTTGCTGGTGTATCGCGGTTTGCTGCCGTTGCGCCGTGTGGCGAAACACGCCCATGGGATCGGCGTCGGCAATCTCGGCGAACGCCTCGACAGCAGCGGTGCGCCGCGCGAATTGCAGCCAATGATCGAAGCGTTCAATGCGATGCTCGATCGTCTCGCCAAAGGCTTTGCGCAGTTGAGTCAGGTGTCCACTGACATGGCTCACGAACTGCGTACGCCGATCAACAACCTGCTCGGTGAAACCCAGGTCGCCCTGCATCAGAATCGCAGCATTGAGGCTTATCAGCAGTTGCTCGCCTCCAACGTTGAAGAGCTGGAGCGGCTGACGCGGATGCTCGACAACATGCTGTTTCTGGCGCGCACCGATCCGGCGAGTGCCTTGAGCCAACGTCAGGAGCTGGACGCGGCGGAAGAGATGCAGCGGATTGCCGATTATTTTGAAGGCCTGGCGGCGGATGTCGGCGTGAGCATCGAGGCGCGCGGCAGCGGGGTGATCTGGGCTGAGCCGATGTTGCTGCGCCGGGCGCTGGCGAATTTGTGCGCGAATGCGATCAAGTATGGCGCGGCGGATTCGACGTTGCAGGTGGAAGCGATTGCCGAGGCGGATGGCAGTTATCTGCGGGTGCGCAACCAAGGCGCGACGATTGCACCGGAACACTTGGCGCGACTGTTCGAACGCTTCTATCGCGTCGACCAATCCCGCGAACGCTCGGCGCAATCCAATGGGCTGGGCCTGTCGATCGTTGCGACCATCATGCAGTTGCATCAAGGCCGGTACAGCGTCAGCAGCGCCAATGGCATCACCTGCTTCGAACTGTTCTTCCCCGCCCGCCAATCAACATAAATCGCCGACACCCCACAACCCCCTGTAGGAGCGAGCCTGCTCGCGAAAGCAGTGTGTCAGTCGCCAGTCATGTTGGCTGTGCCGGCCTCTTCGCGAGCAGGCTCGCTCCCACCTTTGAACTGCGCTCGGCTGATGATCAGGGCTATCAGCATCAATGCCACCGCGACAGCGAACGTCATGTGCAAACCGCTGCCGATAACCGCGGCAGGTGCCTGGGTCGGATCCCCCGCCGCCAACGCAAACACTGCGCCCATCACCGCCGCGCCCGTGATCAAGCCGAGGTTGCGCGCCAAACCTAGCATCGCCGACACGACGCCACGCTGATCTGCACTGACGCCCGCCATCAACCCGGTGTTGTTGGAGGCCTGAAACAGCGCGTAACTGGCGGCGATCAGCATGATCGGCAGCACGTACGCAGCCAGTCCGAGGCTCATCGGCAACAGCGCCAGCAAGCCACAACCGCAAGCCATCCCAAACAACGCGCCCGGTACGATCCGTCGCGCGCCAAAGCGATCCACCAGACGCCCGGCCGGCACGCCGCCCAGCGCCGACAGCAACGGCCCGACCGACAACACCAATCCAACCATGGCGCTGCTGAGGCCCAAACCTCGACTGAGGTAAAACGGTCCGACCACCAGCGTGGTCATCATCACGGTGGTCACCAGCAGTGTCAGCATCAAGCTGCTGCTCAATCGCGGATCAGCGAACAGCGCCAAGCGAATCAGCGGCGCCTTGACCCTTTTCTGCACAGCGACAAACACTGCCGCAGCGCAGCCATTGACCAGCAACAACGCCAGCGTGAAGCCTTTCAACGTCATCGCCAGCGCATAGGCCGCCAGGGTCACCACCAGCACCGCGGTGCCGACATAATCGAATGCGATCCGCTTGCCGACCGCTCGATCCGCCGGTAGAAAGCGGTACACCAAGCAGATATTGAGCAAACCCAGTGGCACGTTGAGCAAAAATATCGACTGCCAGCCAACATGCGTCATCAGCAGCCCACCCAACGACGGCCCAAGGCTGGTGCCGGTCGCCGACATCGTCGCCAACAAGCCCATCGCACTGCCCGCTCGCGACTTGGGCACCGCGTCGGACACCAGCGCAACCGTCAGCGCGAACATCATCGCCGCGCCGACACCTTGCACCGCCCGTGCGCCGATCAGCCAACCCAGCCCCGGGGCCAGCGCGCAGGCCAACGACGCGCTGGTGAAAATGCCAATCCCGATCAACAGCAAGCGCCGCCGGCCCAAGCCATCCCCCAGACGCCCGACGCTGACAATCAACGTGGTGACCGCCAGCAAGTACGCCAGCACGATCCACTGCACCTGCTGGAACGTGGCCTCGAACGCCGTCGCCAGAATCGGCAACCCGGCGTTGGCGATGCTGGTGTCCAGGGACGGCATCAGCATCGACAAGGCCAGACTGGCCAGCGCCCAGCGGGCGGGTGTGCTCAGGGACTCTTCGGGCATGTTCGGCTCACAATGCAAAGGTGATCCGCCATAGCCTGAGCCTCGACAACACACGGCGCAAGACGCATGCTTTGCACTCGATACCTGCATGGAACGCCATGTCATGAGCGCCCCGGATCTGAACCTGCTGATCACCCTCGACGTCTTGCTGCGCGAAGGCAGTGTCGCTCGCGCGGCTAAATATTTACGCCTGAGTCCGTCAGCGATGAGTCGAGCGCTGGCCCGTCTGCGCGAAACCACTGGGGATCCGCTGCTGGTGCGCGCGGGCCGGGGCTTGGTGCCAACACCGCGTGCATTGGAATTGCGCGAACGGGTCAGCCATCTGGTGCAGGAAGCCGAGGCGGTGTTACGGCCTGCCGATGTACTCGATCCCGGCCGCTTGCAACGCACCTTCACCCTGCGCAACACCGACGGTTTTGTCGAAACCTTTGCCGCCGCCCTGCTCGCGCGCATCGCCGAAGAAGCGCCGGGCGTGCGCCTGCGCTTTGTGCAGAAAGCCGACAAGGACAGCACGCCGCTGCGCGAGGGTCGCGTCGATCTGGAAACCGGCGTGGTCGACGACACGACTGACCCGACGCTGCACAGCCGCATCCTGTTTCAGGATCAGTGGATCGGTGTAGTGCGTGAGGGGCATGCGTTGAGTTCGGGCAAGGTCAGCAGCAAGCGCTTTGCCGGCGGCGAGCACATTCTCATTTCACGGCGCGGGCGCAGCAGCGGCCCGGTCGATGAAGCGCTGCTCGCCCTCGGCCTGACGCGGGACATCGTCACCTCGTTCGGTGGATTCTCAGCGGCGCTGACCCTGGTGCGCGAATCCGATTTGATCGCCACGGTCCCGCAACGTCATACCAGCAAACTGCGCACGGGCCTGCACAGTTTCGCCCTGCCCTTCGCGATGCCGGACATCAGCGTGTCCATGCTCTGGCATCCGCGCATGGACGCTGATCCGGCGCATCGTTGGTTGCGCAATTGCGTGCGGGAAGTCTGCGCCTAACGCGCGTCGCCATCCGCCGGTTTGTAGAAGCGGAATTTGCCGACCTCGGCGGTCTTGCGGTATTCCTTGGCCCAGCTCGGATGGACGTTGCGGTCATGAAAATACAGCGCGCCTTTGCTGCGATCCTTGAGTTGGCGGTTCAACGCCTTGCCGGCGATTTCCTTGGCCAGGGCGTACTCGGCGTCTTCCTTGACCTGATCCGGCTTGCCATCGCACCACCAGGAAAACTGGCAGCTTTTGGTTTCCGAACCTTGTTTGACCACCGCACAGACCGTATCGGGAAACCCTTCGTGGCCAAGGCGATTCATCACCACACTGGCGACGGCTTCCATTTCCGGGGTGTCCCTGCCTTTGGCTTCCCAATAAATACTGCGCGCCAGACAGGTGATCGGGTCGTCCAGCGGCGCGGCGCCCGCCGGGTCGACCGCCTGCACTTCGGTCGGAGTGATCGCTTCGGCTTTCGGCGCGGGGGCGGCGCTGACTTTGTCCGCCGCTTTTTCCTCCAGCACCTGAGCTTTCTCTTCCGCTTTCGCTTTGATCGGAGCCTGATCGGTGGCCCATGCGAAGCCTGCCAACAAGGTCAATACGAGACAACCCGCCAAGCCTTTCAATCCCATGTCTGTTCTTCCGGCAGCGCCCGAGTCGGGCAAGATGTTACGTCGGGGAGACGCCCGGATCCCGGGGCCTTCGGTGAGTGTAGACGGCAAATCGGCAGACAAAGTTGCGCAGAAAAAACCGCCGAATGAAGAAAAAGACATTGCACCCACCCGGGGCCTTTCGCGCATCATGGGCGCATTCAGCTCAAGGGAGATTTCCATGCGCTTCATGCCATCCGTTTTGCGTTTTGCCGCGTTGTCCGTGGGCGTTGTGTTTGCCATTCCGGCGCTGGCCGGCGATGAGTCGCAATTGATCGAGTCGATCAACAGCTACCGCAGCCAGCCGCAGCGCTGCGGTTCGCAGGCGTCCAACGAACTGCCACCGTTGTCGGCAGATCCGCGCCTGAGGCTGCGCGCCAGCGGTGCCGTTGACCTGCAACAAGCCATGGCCAGCGCCAGTTACCCGATGGTCAATGTGCAGGCGATCACCCTCAATGGCCCGCGTGATGCAGCGTCGGCAATGAAGGCGATTCAGGAAAGTTTCTGTCAGGTGGTGCTCGATCCGCAGTTTGTCGACGTCGGCGTCAGCCGCGAAGACCGTGACTGGCGCATTGTGTTGGCGCGGCCGCTGCTGTCGGCCAAGCTGGGCGATGCGCAAAGTGAAGGGCAAAAGCTGCTGAGTGAACTCAACACCGCCCGCAGCCAGGCGCGTCAGTGTGGCGGCCAGGCGTTCACCGCTGCCGCGCCGCTGGCCTGGAACGCGACGCTGGGCACGATCTCTCAGGATCACAGCCGTGACATGGCCAACAACAGCTACTTCGATCACAAGGACCGCGACGGCCGCACGCCCGGTGACCGCGCGGAACTGGCCGGTTACAGCGGCCAACTGGTCGGCGAAAACATCGCCGCCGGGCAAGACACCGTGCACAAAGTCGTCGAAGGCTGGCTGGCCAGCCCCGGCCACTGCGCCAACCTGATGAACCCGCAATACACCGAACTCGGCGCCGCCTACACCACCGACCCGAAAAGCAATGCCGGCATCTACTGGACCGCCATGTTCGGCGCCCAGTAACCACTCTCCAACACACCACAAATCCCTGTAGGAGCTAGCCCTGCTAGCGATGAGGCGAGGCCAGTCAACCTCTCCATCGACTGACCCAACGCCTTCGCGAGCAGGCTCGCTCCCACAATGTTTGGCGGTGGTCTCATCGACGGCGTCGATCAGCCAGTCACTAACAGTGATTGGACGCCATGCAACGTTGCCCATAACCTACGTTGTCCCAACTCTTCCCAATGCGGTTTTCATTCCTGCGAGGCTTTCTTGTCAGAGCGCGTCTTGATCGATGGTTACAACCGCCGCGTCGACTATCTGCGCATGTCGGTGACCGACCGCTGCGATTTCCGCTGCGTCTATTGCATGGCGGAAGACATGCAGTTTCTGCCGCGCCAACAAGTGCTGACGCTGGAGGAGATCTATCAACTGGCGCAGAGCTTCGTCGCCCTCGGGACGCGCAAGATTCGCCTCACTGGCGGCGAGCCGCTGATCCGTCCGGGCGTGGTCAAGTTGTGCGAGCAGATCGCCGCCCTGCCCGGCCTGCGCGAACTGTGCATGACCACCAATGGCTCGCAATTGGGCAAACTCGCCGCGCCGCTGTTCGACGCCGGAGTCAAGCGCCTGAACATCAGCCTCGACAGCCTGGATCCGCAGCGCTTCAAAGAGATGACCCGCACCGGCGATCTGGCGCAGGTGATCAATGGCATCGATGCCGCGCGCAAGGCCGGTTTCACCCGCACTAAACTGAATGTCGTGGTGATGCAGGGCCGTAATGATCAAGAGATCAACGATCTGGTCAGCTTCGCGATTGACCGTCAGCTCGACGTCTCCTTCATCGAAGAAATGCCGCTGGGGATCATCAGCGAACACAGTCGCGCCGAGTCGTTTTTCTCCAGTGCGCAGGTGCGCGACAAGATCGCCGAACGCTATACCCTGATTGACTCGGCGGAATCCACCCAAGGCCCGTCGCGCTACTGGCGGCTGGCCGAGGCGCCGGAGATTCGCCTGGGGTTTATCTCGCCGCACAGTCACAATTTCTGCGGTACCTGCAATCGCGTGCGGCTCACCGTTGAAGGTCGCCTGCTATTGTGTCTGGGTAACGAGCATTCGGTGGACCTGAAAGCGGTGCTGCGCGCTCATCCGGGGCAACCGCAGCGGTTGGAGAAAGCCATCATCGAGGCGATGAAACTCAAGCCGTATCGACACAATTTCGAAGTGAACGACGACGTTCAGGTCGTGCGCTTCATGAACATGACGGGCGGCTGATCCCGCCAGTTTTCATCGGTTATGGGAACCGCACAGAATGATCATCAGACCCAAGGTCAATCAGTTCGCCATTCTCTTCACCCTCAAGGGTTCGATCGCCAAACGCATTGCCATGCGCACGCTGATGGTCACCCTCCTCGCTTCGGCCATCGTGCTGGTGGAAATCCTCCATCCGAGCAACTTCACCAAGGTCAACGCCACGCCGTTTACCCTGCTCGGTTTGTCGCTGTCGATCTTCATGAATTTTCGCAATAACGCCTGCTATGACCGCTGGTACGAGGCGCGCAAGGCCTGGGGCGAAGTGATCGTGCAGATTCGCTCGGTGATTCGCGAAACCCATGTGATTCGTGAGTCGGCTGAGCGCAAGCCGATGCTGCTGAATCTGTGCGGGTTTGCCCATGCGTTGAACGCGCGGTTGCGCAAGGAAAGCGAAGCCGACGCGAGCAGCCAATGGATCACGCCGAAACCTGATCCGCAGACGCCGGATTACAGTGGGCGCATTCTGCAAACGGTAGGTCGACAGTGTTCAGATCTGCATGAGAACGGTGAGCTGAGCGAGTGGCGCTACATGCTGCTGGCCAATCACCTGACCAGCCTGACCCAGGCCCAAGCGGTGTGCGAACGGATCAAAACCACGCCGCTGCCGTTTCCCTACACGCTGTTGTTGCATCGCACGATTTACCTGTTCTGCATTCTGCTGCCGTTCGCCATGGCCGAACCGTTGGGCTGGTTGACGCCGCTGTTCACGGCGATTGTCAGCTACACGTTCTTTGGCCTGGATGCGATTGCCGATGAGCTGGAAGACCCGTTCGGCCGCGACGAAAACGACCTGCCCACCGATGCACTGGTGCGCACCATCGAACGCGACATCCTCACTGAACTCGGCGCAGAAGTGCCGCCAGCGCTGAAGCCTGTGGACTATGTCCTGAGCTGATCCACTCTCTCCCACACACCACAAAACCCTGTGGGAGCTAGCCCTGCTAGCGATATGGCCAGCACAGCCAGCATCTCCATTGACTGACCCACCGCTAGCGGCAGCACGGCTGGCGTGTTCAAGATAATTCACATTGATCGTTTACACGCCCGCGGATTCCCCCTTACTATCCGGGCACACCGGTTGGCGGCATCCACTCCGCCACCGACGTTTTCCGCCAACGGAAACACGCGTTATGAGCACGTCACCACAACAACTAAAATCGTTGAACGTCTCCGCTGTGTGCACCTTCTGCAACAGGGGCCGCGCATGAATCGTATCGTCAATCTCCCCATGGCCCTGCGCCGTTCCAAGCTGCGTCACTCCGCACGCCCGCCGGATATCGTCCTGCCCGTCTGATCGCGTCCGTTAAGTAAGCCGCGACAGTCTCCCAATTCTTGACATCCCTGCCAGGACAGCCACGCCTATCGCCGTGCCGTGTCCGGTTCGAATCTGCGCGCCTGTGCGGCGCCATCGTGAGTGATTGATTATGAAATTTGCAGCCATCGAAGACGCACGCCTGTTCCTTGAACAAAACCCCGATATCGACATGATCGAGTTGTTCATCCTCGACGCCAACGGCGTGCCGCGCGGCAAGCTATTGCACCGCGAAGAACTGCTCGCCGTGTATGAAAGCGGTCGCCCGCTGCCAAGCACCATTCTCGGTTTGACCGTGCAAGGTGAGGACGTTGAAAACTCCGGTCTGGTCTGGGACGTCGGCGATATCGATTGCCGCGCCTATCCACTGGAGGGCAGCCTGGTGCGTCTGCCGTGGCGGCAGATCCCGACCGCCGCTGTGCAGGTCAGCATGCACCCGACCGAGGGCATGCCGGCGAGCATCGCCGACCCACGACACTTGTTGATCAAGGTTATCGATGGCCTTAAAGCCGAGGGTTTTCACCCGGTGATGGCCTGCGAATTGGAGTTCTATCTGCTCGACGCCAAACGCGATCACAACGGCCGCCCGCAACCGGCGCTGGATGCCGACGGCGGCCGACCGCGGCACACACAGGTCTACGGTTTGCGTGAGCTGGAACAGATTGAACCGTTCCTCGCCGACCTCTACAGCGCGTGCAAACTGCATGGCATTCCGGCACGCACGGCGATCTCCGAATACGCGCCGGGGCAAGTGGAAATCACCCTCGAACACGGCGATGCGCTGCAAGCGATGGACCAAGCGGTGCGCTACAAACGGCTGGTCAAAGCCGTGGCGCACAAGCACGGCATGCAGGCGACGTTCATGGCCAAACCGTTCGATGATCTGGCCGGCACCGGCATGCACATGCACGTCAGTCTGGCGGATGGTGCCGGGCGCAACTTGTTCGCCTCCGAAGACCCTGCCGGCACCCCGCTGCTGCGCACGGCGATTGGCGGCATGCTCGCTTCGTTGCTCGATACGCTGCTGCTGTTCTGCCCGAACGCCAACTCCTATCGCCGCTTCCAGGCCAACAGCTATGCGCCGTTGGCGCCGACCTGGGGCGTCGACAACCGCACCGTCAGCCTGCGCGTTCCGGGCGGCCCGGCGAACACTCGACACATCGAACACCGCATCTGCGGCGCCGATGCCAACCCGTATCTGGCGGCGGCGGCCATTCTGGCTGGCATTCATCGCGGCATTCGCGAAAACCTTGATCCGGGCGCGCCGGTCGAGGGCAATGGTTATGCGCAAGCAAAGGAATTGTTACCGACCGATTGGCTGACCTCGTTGCAGGCGCTGGAGCAATCGGCGTGGGCACGGGATGCCTTGGGGCAGGAATTTCTCGGGGTGTATCTTGCGGTGAAGCGGGCCGAGTATCGGCAGTTCATGGCTGAAGTGGGTGAGCAGGATTGGCGGTGGTATCTGACCGAAGCCTGAAAACTGCACCCTCTGAACCCTGTGGGAGCTAACCCTGCTGGCGATTGCGGTGTGTCATTCACCAACAATGTGACTGATACGGCCCCATCGCTAGCAGGGCTAGCTCCCACAGGGATTGCACTCCGACTTCCGAAATTAGTGTGGACACTGACATGACCGAACGCTGCAATTCCTACTACACCGCCACCCTCAACCAGGACACCGACTACCCTACCCTGCAAGGTCGGCACAGCGTCGATGTGGTGATCATCGGCGGCGGTTTTACCGGCGTCGCCACGGCTGTGGAGCTGGCCGAAAAAGGCCTGAAAGTCGCCATCGTCGAGAGCAATAAAATCGGCTGGGGCGCCACTGGGCGCAATGGCGGCCAGGTCACCGGCAGCCTCTCCGGCGACGGCGCGATGCGCAAGCAGATGCGCGCGAAACTCGGCGATCAGGTCGATGACTTCATCTGGCACCTGCGCTGGCGCGGGCATGAAATCATCAAGCAACGGGTCGAGAAATACGCCATCCAGTGCGATCTAAAACACGGTCACTTGCATGCCGCGTACAAGCCCAGCCACATGGCCGATTTGCGCAAGGATTATGAAGAAGCCGTGCGTCGCGGACTGGGTGATGAGGTCAGCCTGCTCGACCGCAGCCAAGTCCGCGACCTGTTGCAAAGCGACCTGTATCACGGTGCGATCAAGAACACTCGCAACATGCATTTGCACCCGCTCAACCTGTGCATTGGCGAGGCACGGGCGGCAGAAAGTCTCGGTGCGCTGATCTTTGAAAACAGCGAAGTGCTGGAGATCATTCATGGCGAGACACCGGGCGTGCGCACCGCTCACGGGCAGATCGACGCCAAGCAAGTGATGCTGGCCGGCGACGTTTATCACAAGCTCGAACCCGAAAAACTCAAGGGCAAGATTTTCCCGGCCATGGGCGGCATCGTCACCACCGCGCCGCTGGGCGATCTGGCGCGGCAAATCAACCCGGAAGATCTCGCGGTGTACGACTGCCGCTTCGTTCTCGATTACTACCGCCTCACTGCCGATGGGCGCTTGCTGTTCGGTGGCGGCGCCAACTACAGCGGCAAGGATTCACGGGACATCGCCGCCGAACTGCGCCCGTGCATCGAGCAAACCTTCCCGGCGCTCAAAGGCGTGCAGATCGACTACCAGTGGAGCTGCGCGATGGGCATCGTCATCAACCGCATTCCGCAACTGGGCAAGCTCTCGGATAACGTCTGGTATTGCCAGGGCTACTCGGGACACGGCATCGCGACGACGCACATCATGGGCGAAATCATGAGCCGGGCGATCACCGGGCAGATGGAACAGTACGACACGTTTGCCCAGTGCCAGCACATTCGCGTGCCGATGGGGGATTTGCTCGGCAACCCATTGTTGGCTGCCGGGATGTGGTATTACCAGATGCTTGAGCGCCTGCGCTGAAACATGTGTTGAATGTACCGGCCCCTTCGCGAGCAGGCTCGCTCCCACATTCGAACGCGTTTCTGAGATAGAACTCGGTCAACTGTGGGAGCGAGCCTGCTCGCGAAGGGGCCATCCAAACCACCGCAAAACCTCAATCCGGCAACTGCTCGACCACAATCCCCAACCGCCGATAATCTTCAACACTCCCCGACGCCACATGCCGCTCGGTAATCAGCATCTGCAGGCGCGAGCACGGTCCCACCACAAACGGCTCCACCGCTCCGAGCTTGTCCGCCGACGTCACCGCAATCACCCGCGCGGCGCCTTCGAGCATCGCCTGCTTCACCGGCACTTCATCGAAATGCACCGAGGTAATGCCCACCTCCGGATGAATCGCGCAGACGCCGGTGATCGCCAGATCCGCCTTGATCCCCGCCAGTAAACGCAACGCTTCATGCCCACCCGCCGCCATCGTGCGCGGGTTCAACTGGCCGCCGGCGAGAATCACCTTCACCCCTTTGAATTCCGACAGGGCAATCGCCGTCATCGGTGAAGCCGTCACCGCCGTGATGCTGATATCTGCACGCAACGACCGCGCGACCTGCAACGTGGTCGAGCCGGAATCGAACAGCACAATCTGCCCGTCCTCAACCTCCTGCGCCGCCCGTTGCGCCAAGCGGATTTTCACCTCATCGGTCTCGTCCAGCCGCGTGAAGTAATCCTTGCCGGAATCCTTCGGTCGCGGCAACGCCCCGCCGTGGACGCGCTGCACCAAGCCTGCGGTATCCAGTTCGGCGAGGTCGCGGCGAATGGTGTCTTCGGACACCGCAAAGTGCTGGCTCAACTCGGACGCCATGACCTTGCCGTCACGTTCGAGGAGCAAAAGGATTTTCTGGCGACGCAGGGATGGCAGTTCAGCCACAGAATGATCGTGCATGGATATGCCTGTTTGTGCTTGTAGTTGCAGGTTTGCGCGAGACTAGCGAAAGCTTCAACCAAACACAAACCGCCGGGTATCAAATGTTTCGATCATCGGAATCAACAAAGCGAATTTTTTCTTTGAATTCAGCCTGTTCAAAATGGCCTCACTTCTAAACGGCTCAGGATGAACACTTCATGAATCTCAATTTTGCGTTTGCGTGCATGATCGTTGTGTCGTTTGCGGTGGCCCTCGGTCACGCCTGACAGCGCCTCAGATCGACGCCAGCAGATGCTCGCGCAGCCATTTGTGCGCCGGATCGCGGTGGGAGCGTTCGCCCCAGAACATGGCCATCTCGTAGCCAGGCACTTCCAGCGGTGCATCGACCACTTGCAGGGCCGGATTGCCGCGCACCAGACGTGACGGCAGCATCGCCACCAGATCGGTGCTCGCCAAGACCGACATCGCCATCAGAAAGTGCGGCACCGACAGCACCACTTTTCTCTGCAATCCGACATCGGCCAGCGCCTTGTCAGTCGCTCCGAAAAAGCCTCCCCCCTCTCGCGACACCAAAACATGTTCCAGCGCGCAGAACTGTTTGCGCGTTGGCGCGCGCTTCAAACCGGGATGGCCGACTCGACCGGCCAGCACGTAGCGCTCGGTGAACAGCGGTCGACGATGCAGTTCGGGCGGCGCGTCTTCGCTGATGTGCAGCGCCAGATCGAACACGCCCTGCTCGGCCTGCTTCACCAACTGCGCCGGCAGCATGTCGATGATCGCCAGCCGCGTGCCCGGCGCCTGTTCACGCAAACCGCTCAGGGCTGGCAGCACCACCGTCGACTCGCCGTAATCCGTCGCGGCGATTTTCCAGGTGTGCGTCGCTTGTGCCGGATCGAACGCGCTGGCCGGCGCCACCGCTTTTTCCAGCGCTTCCAACGCCTCCCGCAACGGCTCACGCAACTCGTCGGCCCGCGCGGTTGGGCGCATGCCGCGAGGGCCGGGCAACAGCAGCGGATCGCCAAAAATGTCGCGCAACTTGGCCAGATGCACACTCACCGAAGGCTGCGACAGGTTCAGCCGCTGCGCCGCGCGAGTGACATTGTGCTCCGACAGCAACACATCGAGGGTCAACAGCAGATTGATATCCAGCCGTCTCAAATTATTCATGGCTATACCAGACATATCAGACATTCATTTCCAATATACCGGTTGAGCGCCGATCCTGCAGTCACTCAGCTAACGGAGCTTCAACATGAAAGTCTTACTGGTTTACGCCCACCCAGAGCCAACGTCGCTCAACGGCTCGTTGCGCGACTTCACCGTCCAGCGCCTGCAAGCCGCCGGCCACACTGTGCAGGTCTCCGACCTCTACGCGATGAACTGGAAAGCCACCCTCGACGCCGACGACGCCCCGCAACGCGATTCGTCGCAACCGTTCCACGCCTCCCTCGACTCGAAAATCGCTTACGCCGAAGGCACTCAATCCGCCGACATCGCCCGCGAACAGGAGAAACTGCTGTGGGCCGACGCGCTGATCCTGCAGTTTCCGCTGTGGTGGTTCACTCTGCCGGCGATTCTCAAGGGCTGGGTCGATCGCGTGTATGCCTATGGGTTTGCCTACGGCGTCGGCGAGCACTCCGACAGCCGCTGGGGCGAGCGTTACGGCGAAGGGAAAATGAAAGGCAAACGGGCGATGCTGATGGTCACCACCGGCGGCTGGGAATCGCACTATGCCCCGCGCGGGATTAACGGGCCGATGGATGACCTGCTGTTTCCGATCCAGCACGGGATTTTGTATTACCCGGGGTTTGAAGTTGTGCCGCCGTTTGTGGTGTATCGCACTAGCCGGATGGATGAGGCGCGGTATGCGGAGATTAGCGGGGAATTAGGCCGGCGGCTGGATGAGTTGTGGAGTGCACGGCCGATTGGGTTTCGGCAGCAGAATGGGGGGGAGTATGAGATTCCTGGGTTGACGTTGAAGGATGAAATCGCACCCGGGACCGAGGGCTTTGCAGCGCACAGCGTTTAACATCCGCTAGCTACGGGTGAATAGAATATTTTTTTAGGTGCGCTTAAGCCATATGAACAGAACCATGGTTCACATCAGCTGTGTTGTGTAACATTTCCAGAACAGTCGCTTTTACAAGGAAGTTCATAATGTCTGGCAAACCTGCTGCCCGAGTTACCGACCCTACCTCTTGCCCCCTTCCGGGCCACGGCGTTAACCCGATTGCCGCTGGCTCTCCTGATGTTTTTTTTGATGGTTTGGCTGCCGCCCGCCAAAACGACAAGAGCGCATGCGGCAGCCCTATCACTGGAGAGGTTGCCTCAACTGTCCTCATCAACGGTATGCCCGCCGCTACCGTTGGCAGCATTGGTGCTCATGGCAACAATGTCGTAAGTGGCTCGTGGTCACAAGCACATTTATCAAAGGCGCAAAAGTATTAAGAGTATTTGCTATCGCTTTCACTGCATATGACCTAAAACTTGCTGCCGAAGAATCTTTTAAGCAAAAAAGCGTAAAACCAATATCTGTGGAGGTCGTCAAGCAGGCTGGAGGCTGGGGAGCAGCCATTGCGGGCGCCAGAATAGGTTTGGTGGCGGGCGCGGCAGTTGGAATTGAAACAGGGCCTGGTGCTATCGTTAGTAGTGCTGTCGGTGGAATTGTATTCGGTACTGCCGGGTATTTGGGAGCTACATGGCTTACTGAATACTTACAGGAATAGGCTTATGAATTTTTTTCGACGTATATTCGACTCATTGAAATCGCCGCCTCAGGAGCAAATTGTCGGATACAGCGTGTCAGAGTTGGAAAAATTGTTCCTTCTTCCAACACCTGCTGCCAGTTTGCCAATATATCCTCCCATTTCACCCTTAAAAAATCTGGGCATCCAAGCGTATTACTCCTCTTTCCTTATAGCCATTGATGAAATTCAGGAATTTAATACACTCGTAGCTTCTAATTTCAGAACAGAAAGCGAAAGAACATTTAATGGCCTGACGGTATTTCAATGTAAAAACATGCTTACAGAGTCTCGAGTAATATACTTTATATCTCTCAGAGAATTCCAATCAGCCACAATTCGGCTCGTAACGAATAGCACAGAACTGCTAATCCTACTGAATCAAAAAAAACTCTCCGTGCCACCTCCATGGATTGCATTTCCCGGTTATGAGCCTGCATGGTGGGGTGAAGATATGGAGGGTGCGCAGGGATATTACGACAAAATTTATTTTTCCCTTTTTTTTACAACTCTAAATAACAACGAAAAACAGGCTTACTACGAGAAATTTAACGCATCAAAAAAATGGATCGATAGGTTAGAGTTTATATACAACGACGACTGATCCTATTTTCTACCGGTGCCTGAAGATTCAGGCACCCGCTCGCCCCCGCCGCACCTGCTCCAACAACGCCGGCGCAAAATGCAGCAACACCATCCGGCTCAAATGATGCGTCAGGATAAACACCACATTCAGCCCGCCGCCGAACGCGACAATCGCAATCGTCTCGATCGCCCCCGGCATGTACGCCAGCCACAATGACAGTGGATCGCTACCCAACCAGCGTGCCGCTGCTTCAGCAAAGACTGCCGCGACCATAATCATCAAACCGACCGACACCAACGCCGTACGCCCATGCCGTCCAAGCTCCGCGAAGCCCAGGCCCTGGAAGCGTGAGCCGATCCGCACGCCGAGAATCAGCGCCGCCAGATTCAGGCTCCAGTCCGGCATGTGAAAACCGTGCAGCCATCCCGATTTCACAAACACGGCAGTGATGATGATCGCAGTGAGCATGAACGGTGCCGGGACGCCGATCGCCAGCAGCAAACGCCCGAGCAGCACGCTTAACGCGATCACGGAAAGCGCAGTCAACGCCATGCCGGTGGTCAATGGATCACCATCGGCAACCGCCACGGCAGCGGCCTGACCGGGAATCAGGAAACTCACCAGCACGGTGATCAGCAGCAAGCGCATCAGGTGCACGATGATGACTTTGCTCGAGGCTTTCTCTGACTCGAGCAAATCGAACACCGCCGCCAGAGCGCCGGGATAAACCGCCAGCAGCGCGTCTGTGCGATTCCAGCCTGCGCCGCGTGTGAGCCACCATGCGGCGAGCGCGATTTGCACGGACAGACAGATCAATAAGACGCAGAGACTCGGCAACATGGTCGAGGCCGTCGCGCTGTCCCACGCTTCGAACATCAGCCCGGTGGCGATGCCCAAGGTGACCTGGATGTAGCCGAGTCCATAAGGGGTTGCCGGGGCGATGCCGGTTTTACTGGCAAACACTGCGGTAACGACAATTGAGCCCAAGAGCAAACCGTGGGGCACGCCTTCGAACTGCAACAACGCGCCGAAACCGGCGGCAATCAATAAACACACAATGGATTTCATAGTCGCCTTCCTGGCTATTGATCTGACCCAATATCATTGAACAATCACTAGTCATTGTGGGAGCGAGCCTGCTCGCGAATGCGTCGTGCCAGTCGCAGATATATAGCTGACCTGACGCCTTCGCGAGCAGGCTCGCTCCCAAAAGGATTTCCTTTATATAAGCAACCGTGCAATCGCCCGGCGGTATTTCTCGACCCGTTCCAGATCCTCCCAACTCGGCGAGGCGATCCGCGACAGGTCGCTGTTCTCTTCCAGATCCGCCAGTTTCACTACCCGACCGATCGGGTTCTGTGCGGCGCGGTCGACGAAGACTTCATAGGATTCGCCCGGCACTTTTGTCACCGATTCGATAGCGCTCAAAACTTCTTCGCTGAAGCCTTCTTTGCGCAAATCATCGAGGCTGACACCGCAATCCTCAACCACGTCATGCAGCACCGCGACGATGCGTTGTTCCAGCGTGCTCATGCGCAACATCACTTTCAGCGGATGCAAAATGTACGGCGCGCCGCCCTTGTCGACCTGCCCGGCGTGGGCCGTGGCGGCGATGGCGATTGCGCGTTCGAGGGTTTGAGTCATGGGTAATTCTCCAATCCTTGGGGCGCTGAATGTTTCCGATTGTTTCGCAGTGTACGCCACGGGAGCAAATCAAAAACCCGATGGAACCTCCCTCCTCCGCACAATCTCGAAACTGTATCAGCGCCAAATCCCGATCAGACGCGGCGCCCTTGGAGAGGAAAGTCCGATGAACATTCGATTCCTGCTTCTGATCGCCACCTTCGCCGTCATCCCCACCTGCGTCATGGCCGAAGGCTGCGACGTCCAGACCCAGTCCTCCAGCGCCTCGGTACCAGCGGTGGAAACCCACAGTTGTTACGAATACGAGGGCATGCCCGTCAGCTCCATCGACTGGTCTTGCAGTAACGAAAGCAAAGACATGGTCAACAGCAAGAAAACCAAGGTCGAACACTGCGCCGACCACTACCAGGCCTCGTGCAGCGCCACAATCACCCAGGAATCGCTGGCCAATCCGCACTCCACCAGCAAAGACAAAAACGCCAAAGCGCTGAACGTCCCCGACAATGCGCAAGTGACCACGTATTACTACGACGCGGAACATTTGGGGCAGGCGCGGATTGATTGTGAGAATGGCGGCGGGAAATGGAAGACCAAGTAAAACACCATGACTGTTCTCAGAAACGCAAAAGCCCGGCACAAGTCCGGGCTTTTTAGTGTGCGACTTGAATCAACCGCCACCGCTACCGCCGCTGCTGCTACCGGTGGATTGACCCGGACCGCTTGGCTTGGAAGCCGAAGGCACCGGCCCGTTATCAGTCTTGCCACCATCACCACCTTGGGGCAGCGAAGCGGCATCCGGGTCGGCATTTGTGGCGGGTGGAGCCGGCTGGCGGGTCTGGCTGGTGCCATCGTTCGCCGTCGGCGTAGACGTCTCGCCCGCCGCGATCGCCGACAACGAACCGCCGGACAAGAGCGCCGCGAGGGTAAACACCGCAATTTTATGGTTGAGCATGGGGGCTTTTCCTTTGCTGGGTGAGTTACAGCATTGGAAGAGCGGCTTGCGTGAAGGTGCGGTGCGTCGGACGAATGGTCACGGGTTGGAACGAATAAACCGGCATCTGTTCAGTTATCGGTTAGGTGTTGGACACTCAGCGTTTCATGGCTTCGCAATGGTTGCTCAGTTCAACAGCCCCAAGGCGGTTCCCCGAATGGATCGAGGACTCATCAGCATTCCTCGTTTCCCCTATCCTTAACACGGTTTTTTGTGGCATGCTGGCTACGCGCCATTACTAAGGCGCTCCAGAACAACGTTCAAGGATATGAACATGGCACAGACTCGTAACATTGTTAATGACTTCCGTTTTGAGATCAGCGAAGGCAACCGCAAATGCGATGTTAGTAGCGATCATGCAATATCAAAAGGTGAAAAGCATTTTGCTTAGGAAAAGGTTCCCGGGCATCGCTTGAATATTTGCATGGCTTGCGCTCCGGCAATTATTCAGAAAGCGCAACAACACTTGGCAAGCATAGAAAAAGCGCTGAACAGCTAAAAAAAAATGAAGCCAGATAGAGTTATCTGGCTTCATCACTTATACCTTGTACATTGCCCAGTAAAAATACCCAAACACAAACCCACGATACATCAATCAGAATTAGTGATTAAAAATGGACGTTAGAATTCAAGCTGGTCTCATTGCATTTTGTGCAGCCCTGATCGTCATGGTTGTTACTAATTGGGTAAACATCCAATTAGCCAAAAGAAAATTCGAAGAAGACAAAGCTAAAGCAGCAGAAGAAAACTTTCGCGAGAAGCGTGAAGAAACAGTGAAACATCTTTTTCTGCTACGGACCAAACTCTCTATCACCAAACTCGATATGGCTTCCGGGCCTAGCGCAGCGAACGACTTCAACGACAACTATGACAGCGCAAACGAAAACATTGCGGAAATAATGATGGCGTTGACGCTCTATTTTCCAAAGGCAAAAGCAGCGTTCACTCCAATTGAGATAGATGCCGCTACATACTGGAAAAACTTTAAAGACTACTTGTCCGTCACTTTATCTATGCCACAAACCTCACCCCTGACGTCCATTCCCGCTAATGCAATTACGTTTCAACAAAACGCTGTAAGTGCCGCACAACGCTGCGGCGACAACATTCAAAAAACACTTGCAGCTTTGTAAGCTGATCGCAAAATAAAAAAAGCCAAGTCTATACATCAATGCAGACTTGGCGCTATCTTCAACCTGAGAACTCAAACCAAACTTACTTTTCAGCGTATTTAATTAGCCCTCAAGCTCGTCAAAAATTCGCCGGCGTATTCGCACTAATAATCTCAGCCTCATCCGCCCCGATATTGCGAAACTTATGCGGCAACGTCGTCGGAAAGTAATACCCATCCCCCGCATTCAACACACTCACCGACCCATCCACGGTCAACTCCACCGTGCCGCGAGTGACAAGCCCACACTCCTCGCCCTCAGCATGCACAATCGGCTCTTCCCCGGAACTCGCACCGGGTGCGTATTGCTCGCGCAGCAGGCGCATCTGGCGGCTGGGTACGGAGGCGCCGATCAGCAGGAGGCGCAGGCCGTGGCGGCCCAGGTCGGGTTGTTCGTTGGCGCGGAAGACGTATTGGTGTTCGCGCGGGGGTTGGTCGAAGGTGAAGAAGTCGGCCAGGGACATCGGGATGCCTTCGAGCAGCTTTTTCAGTGAGCTGACGGAAGGACTGACGCGATTCTGTTCGATCAGGGAGATGGTGGCATTGGTCACGCCGCTACGCCGGGCCAGCTCGCGCTGGGAGAGTTTGTAGCTTTCGCGTACTAGTTTGAGTCGAGAACCCGTATCCATGACAGCCTTATGTGAGAACGACTTAAGGGCGATGGGGGTGGGTGGCGGGTGACGCGCTGAGGGCGCGGATCACGTTGCTCCCGTGTCCCGGAACCGTGAAAGGCGGCTATTAAATCACGTTTGTTGATGTTGCTCAGCAGGTTCGATGGGCGGTGGGGCAAAAGTCCTTGTTGCCTTGGTAATACAGTCAATGTGGGAGCGAGCCTGCTCGCGAAAGCGGTGTGTCAGACGACATGGATGTTGGCTGATAGGGCCTCTTCGCGAGCAGGCTCGCTCCCACAGTTGGACATCTGGGTGTCAGTGACGTCGATGATGTTGTTACAGGCATAAAAAACCGGCGGGGTCTTGGGGACCGCCGCCGGGGAGGTAACCTAGATGCCGAAGCGATCGCGCAGCGAGTAGTACACGGCACCGAGGGCGGTGAGCGGTGCGGAGAACGTTCGGCCACCGATCATTGGCATGTGCGGCAAGGACGCGAAGGCGTCGAAGCGTTCGGCGTCGCCACGGATCATTTCCGAGATCAGCTTGCCGGCGAGGTGCGAGCAAGTGACGCCGTGACCGCTGTAGCCTTGCATGTAGTAGGCGTTTTTCTCGATACGGCCGAATTGCGGCATGCGTGACATGGTCAGCAGGAAGTTGCCGGTCCAGCGGTAGTCGATTTTCACATCTTTGAGCTGCGGGAAGGTCTTGAGGATCTTCGGGCGGATCAGTTGTTCGATGTCGTCCGGTTCACGCGCGCCGTAGACCACGCCGCCGCCGTAGAGCAAGCGGTTGTCGGCGGTGAGGCGGTAGTAATCGAGCAGGTAGTTGCAGTCTTCGACGCAGTAGTTGTTGGTGACCAGGCTGCGCGCCTGCTTCTCGGTCAACGGTTCGGTAACGACGATCTGCGAGCCGCACGGCATGCTTTTCGCGGTCACGCGGTTGTCCAGACCTTGCGGCAGATAGGCGTTGCCGGCGATCAGCAGATACTTGGCACGCACCAGACCTTTGGCGGTGCGCACGGTGATCGGCTCGCCGTAGGTGATTTCCACGGCAGCGGACTGTTCGTAGATTTTGCCGCCCAAACGCGTGATCGCGGCGGCTTCACCGAGCGCCAGGTTCAGCGGGTGAACGTGACCGCCCTGCATGTCGAGCAAGCCGCCAACGTAGGCGTCGGAGCCGATTTCGCGACGGATCTCGGCCTCATCGAGCATCTTCAGATTGCGGTTGCCGTAACGTTCCCAATTGCGCTTTTGCTCAGCCAGGCCGTTGAGTTGTTTCTTGTTCATCGCTGCGAAAATGCCGCCCGGGCGGTAATCGCATTTGATGTCATATTCCTTGATGCGCGAACGGATGATGTCGGCGCCTTCGAAGATCATGCTGCCGAGGATTTCCGCGGTCTTGTCGCCGTAGCGCTCTTCGATCACGTCGACGTCGCGGCTGTAGGAGTTGACCAGTTGACCGCCGTTGCGACCGCTGGCGCCGTAGCCGACTTTCGCCGCTTCGAGCACGGTCACTTTGTAACCGGCCTCGGTCAGGAACAGGGCCGAGGACAGACCGGTGTAACCGGCGCCGATGATGCAGACATCGCAATCCACCGCTTCTTCCAGAACCGGGAAGTCGATGACTTCGTTGCGGGACGCTGCGTAGTAGCTGTTGACGTGTTGCTGTTTCATACGTTTCTCCGATGGCCGCCAGACGCTGGCGACCGCCGCTGTAAAAGAATTAGAGCTTGATCCAGGTCGCTTTCAGCTCGGTGTACTTGTCGAACGCGTGCAGCGATTTATCGCGACCGTTGCCCGACTGTTTGAAGCCACCGAACGGTGCGGTCATGTCGCCGCCGTCGTACTGGTTGACCCAGACGCTGCCGGCACGCAAGCCGCGAGCGAAGGTGTGGGCCTTGCTCAGGTTGCTGGTCCAGACACCGGCGGCGAGGCCGAAGATGCTGTCGTTGGCGATCTGCAGCGCTTCTTCCGCAGTGTCGAAGGTGATCAGCGACAGCACTGGGCCGAAGATTTCTTCCTGAGCGATGGTCATCGCATTGGTCACCCCGTCGAAAATCGCCGGTTGCACATAGAGGCCACCGGTTTCTTCGAGGGTGCGTTGACCGCCGGCGATCAACTCGGCGCCCTGCTCACGACCGATGCTGATGTAGCGCAGCACGTTGTCGAGTTGACGCTGATCGACCACGGCGCCGACGGTGGTCGCCGGATCCAGTGCGTGACCCGGTTTCCACGCTTGCAGTGCTTCCACCAGCAAAGGAATGAACTGCTCGCGGATCGACCGTTCGACCAGCAAACGCGAACCCGCCGTGCACACTTCGCCCTGGTTGAAAGCAATGGCGCCGGCCGCTGCCTGTGCTGCCGCGCGCAAATCCGGTGCGTCGGCAAACACCACGTTCGGGCTCTTGCCCCCTGCTTCGAGCCAGACGCGTTTCATGTTGCTTTGGCCGGCATAAATCATCAGTTGCTTGGCAATCGCCGTGGAGCCGGTGAAGGCCAGCACGTCGACATCCATGTGCAACGCCAACGCCTTGCCGACGGTGTGGCCAAAGCCTGGCAGGACGTTGAACACGCCTTTCGGAATGCCCGCATCCAGCGCGAGCTGGGCGATGCGGATCGCGGTTAGCGGCGATTTTTCCGAAGGCTTGAGAATGAACGAGTTGCCCGCCGCCAGCGCTGGCGCGAACTTCCAGCTGGCCATGATCAGCGGGAAGTTCCACGGCACGATGGCCGCGACCACACCGGATGGCTCGCGGGTGACGAGGCCGAGTTGGTCGTGCGGGGTGGCGGCGACTTCGTCGTAGATCTTGTCGATGGCTTCGGCGCTCCAGCGGATCGCGTTGGCGGTCGCCGGAATGTCGATGCTCATCGAATCGCTGATCGGTTTACCCATGTCGAGGGTTTCCAGCAGCGCCAGTTCTTCCTGGTGCTGCAGGATCAGATCGGCGAAGCGAATCAGGATGCGCTTGCGCTCTGCGGGGGCTTTTTTCGCCCACACGCCAGATTCAAAAGACTGGCGCGCCACTTCAACGGCGAGGTTGGCGTCGGCTTCATCGGTGCTGGCCACGGAGGCGAGGAAACGGCCGTCGACGGGGCTCAGGCATTCAAAGGTATCGCCACTGATGGCCGGGCGGTATTCACCGTTGATGAACGCGCGGGCTTCGATGGTCAGGGACTGGAAGCGTTGTTCCCAGTCGTTGCGGGTCGTTGTCATTGTTGTGGCTCGACAAGGGGGGAATTGGGGGTGTTGTCTGGCTGCGATGTCTGGCTTGGGATGGCTGCCCTCACCCTAGCCCTCTCCCAGGGGTAGAGGGGACCGACCGAGTTGTCTTGGGAGATACACCGACCTGAACGACCGAGTCGATTATGGATTCGGCAAAAATCGTTCAGGTCGGGGGATTGCCCGAGCATCCCCGGATCAGTCCCCTCTCCCTCGGGGAGAGGGTTAGGGTGAGGGGCTCTTCAGCTTTTGAGGGCCTCAGCCAATCAAACCGTATGCAGATACCAGTTGTACTCAAGGTCAGAGATCGAGTTTTCGAACTCGGCCAGCTCGCTTTCCTTGCACGCGACAAACACGTCGATGTACATCGGGTCGATGTAGCGGGCCATGACTTCGCTGTCGTCCAGCTCGCGCAGTGCGTCGCGCAGGTTGTTCGGCAGGCTCTGTTCGTTCTGCTCGTAGCTGTTGCCTTCGACTGGCGCGCCCGGCTCGATCTTGTTGGTCAGACCGTGGTGAATACCGGCCAGCACCGAAGCCATCAGCAAGTACGGGTTGGCGTCGGCACCGGCTACACGGTGCTCGATGCGCACGGCGTCCGGCGAACCGGTCGGTACGCGCACGGCCACGGTGCGGTTGTCGATGCCCCAGCTCGGCGAGTTCGGTACGTAGAACTGCGCGCCGAAGCGGCGGTACGAGTTGACGTTCGGGCACAGGAAAGCCATTTGCGCAGGCAGGGTCTCGAGCACACCGCCGATCGCGTGACGCAGTGCGGCGTTCTGCTCGGGATCCTCGCTGGCGAAGATGTTGTTGCCTTCTTTGTCCAGGATCGAAATGTGTACGTGCAGACCGTTTCCCGCCTGGCCCGGATACGGCTTGGCCATGAAGGTGGTGTCCATCTCATGGTCGTAGGCGATGTTCTTCACCAGACGCTTGAGCAGGACGGCGTAGTCGCACGCCTTGATCGGGTCGGAGACGTGATGCAGGTTGACTTCGAACTGCGCCGGGGCGCTTTCCTTGACGATGGCGTCAGCCGGAATGCCCTGCTCTTTCGCGCCTTCGAGGATGTCTTGCAGGCAATCGACGTATTCGTCGAGGTCGTCGATCAGGTAAACCTGAGTCGACACCGGACGCTTGCCCGAGACCGGCGAACGTGGCGACTGCGGACGACCGTTCACGTTGTCCTGGTCGATCAGATAGAACTCGAGTTCGAACGCGGCACAGATAGTCAGACCGAGGTCGTCGAATTTGCGCACGACGTTGGCCAGCACTTCACGCGGGTCAGCGAAGAACGGCTGCCCTTCGATCTCGTGCATGGTCATTAGTAGTTGTGCGGTTGGGCGCTTCTGCCACGGCTCGATGCTCAGGGTGCCGGGGATCGGGTAGCAGATGCGGTCAGCGTCGCCGATGTCCAGACCCAGGCCGGTGCTTTCCACCGTGGAGCCGTTGATGTCGAGGGCGAAAAGCGAGGCCGGCAGGTTGATGCCTTTCTCGTAAACCTTATGAAGACTGGTGCGTTCGATGCGCTTACCGCGCACCACACCGTTCATATCCGCAATCAGAAGGTCGACGTACAAAACCTCAGGATATTTCTTAAGGAATGCGTTTGCTTCGTTGAGTTGAACGGTACGCAGAGGGACCGACATGATGCACCTATTTAGCTGTTAATTATTATGTTCACTGCTGTTTCGCCGAGCCAGTCAACCCGAACGGCAAAGTGAAGTCAATAGCGAACAGATGGGCGCTCAGGGTTTATTTTTCGGGCTTTTTTTAACACTTGGGTGCCAATACAGGGGTCAAAGCCCCGAGAAACATGAAGATTTGATGAACGGCGTTTAGAATTTTTTACATGGCAGTTGTTAATTAAAATCAACGAGGCTAAGCTCCGGAAAAGCTCGTTCAAGTGTCAAACTTCGAGGTGAATAAAAATGGCATTCAAGCCATTGATCGGCGTTACTGCGTGCGTCAAACAGATTGGCCTGCACCCCTATCACATCAGCGGCGACAAGTACGTACGTGCTGTCAGCGTTGGCGCTAACGGGCTGCCAGTGGTCATTCCTTCCCTTGGCAATCTGACCGAAATCGAAGACCTGCTCGGTCAACTCGACGGTCTGCTGCTGACCGGTTCGCCCTCGAATGTGGAACCTTTCCACTATCAAGGCCCGGCCAGCGCTCCCGGCACGGATCACGATCCGGCGCGGGATGCCACCACCCTTCCTTTATTACGTGCAGCCATCACGGCGGGCGTTCCGGTGCTCGGCATTTGCCGGGGCTTCCAGGAAATGAACGTGGCGTTCGGCGGCAGCCTGCATCAGAAGGTGCACGAACTGCCGGGCATGCTCGATCACCGCGAGGCCGACAGCCCGGAACTCGCCGTGCAATACGCGCCGGCTCACGCCGTGACGGTGTTGAGCGGCGGCGTGTTCGAAGCGCTGGAGCTGCCGCGCGAGTTTCAGGTCAACTCGATTCACAGCCAGGGCATCGATCGCCTCGCCCCCGGCCTGCGCGCCGAAGCGGTGGCGCCGGACGGTTTGATCGAAGCGGTCTCGGTGACTGACAGCCCGACCTTCGCCCTCGGCGTGCAATGGCACCCGGAGTGGCAAGTGCTCGACAACCCGAACTACCTGAAGATTTTCCAGGCATTCGGCGAGGCTTGCCGGCAACGGGCGGCGCAGCGCAACCAGCGCTGACATCAGCCAGGAATACGTAACGATTTACTGCCCCCATGAATGTCGGGCGCGCCTTTGCGCATCCGTCATCCGTGAACAGCAACACCTGTAATAACAAAAAGTACGACCCAGGCAGCCAGGACGGCGGCGCCGAACAAGCCGGATCGGAACGGGTAATGCCAGTCAGGTATACGCATTTCCCCTGTGGGAGCGAGCCTGCTCGCGAAAGCGGTGTATCAGCAAACAATGTTGTCGACTGACACTCCGTATTCGCGAGCAGGCTCGCTCCCACAGGTTCTGCGCCATAGCTGAAAGGCATCCCGTACAGGCTTGCAATCCACTTAAGCCCGGCCACGTTGGCCAGGCGACTGAAACATGTTGGGAGTTTCACATGGCAAACGCCTCCAGCACTTACAGGAAGGCTCTTGAGGGTCATCAGCAACCGAAAAAGGTTCTGGTGAAAGTCGATCGTGTCACCAAGAAGTTCGACGAAACCGTGGCAGTGGACGACGTGTCCCTGGAGATCCATCAGGGTGAAATCTTCGCCCTGCTCGGCGGCTCCGGTTCGGGCAAATCGACCCTGCTGCGCATGCTCGCCGGTTTCGAGCGCCCGACTGAAGGGCGGATTCTGCTCGACGGCGTGGACATCACCGACATGCCGCCCTACGAGCGGCCAATCAACATGATGTTCCAGTCGTATGCCTTGTTCCCACACATGACCGTCGCGCAGAACATCGCCTTCGGCCTCAAGCAAGACCGTTTGCCGGCCAGTGAAATCGATGCCCGCGTCGATGAAATGCTGCGTCTGGTGCACATGACCCAATACGCCAAACGCAAGCCGCATCAACTGTCCGGCGGCCAGCGTCAGCGCGTCGCCCTCGCCCGCTCGCTGGCCAAACGTCCGAAGCTGTTGCTGCTCGATGAACCGATGGGTGCGCTGGATAAAAAGCTGCGTTCGCAGATGCAACTGGAGCTGGTGCAGATCATCGAACGCGTCGGCGTGACCTGCGTGATGGTGACCCACGATCAGGAAGAGGCCATGACCATGGCCGAGCGCATCGCAATCATGCACCTGGGCTGGATCGCCCAGATCGGCAGCCCGATCGACATTTATGAAGCCCCGGTCAGCCGCATGGTCTGCGAGTTCATCGGCAACGTGAACGCCTTCGACGGTACCGTGGTGGAAGACCTTGAAGGTCACGCGATCATCCACAGCCCGGACCTGCAGCAGAAGATCTACGTCGGTCACGGCGTCAGCACTTCGGTGCAGGACAAGTCGGTCACCTACGCGATCCGTCCGGAAAAAATGCTCGTCAGCACCACCCAACCGGAGTTCCGCTACAACTGGTCCGAAGGCAAGGTGCATGACATCGCCTACCTCGGCGGCCACTCGGTGTTCTACGTCGAATTGCCCGGCGGCAAAATCGTCCAGTCGTTCATGGCCAACGCCGAACGCCGTGGCGCGCGTCCGACCTGGGACGACAAAGTCTACGTCTGGTGGGAAGACGACAGCGGCGTGGTACTGCGCTCATGAGAACCTTCAATCAGCAATTCCTGCGCCTGGTGCCCAGCGGACGAAAACTGGTCATTGGCATCCCGTTCATCTGGCTGTTCCTGTTCTTCATGCTGCCGTTTTTCCTGGTGATGAAGATCAGTTTCTCGGAAGCCGCGCTGTCGATCCCGCCGTACTCGGAGATTTACACCTACGCCGAACAGAAATTCCAGCTGCTGCTGAACATCGGCAACTACACCATGCTCGGCGAAGACGAGCTGTACCTGTCAGCCTACCTCGGTTCGCTGAAGGTCGCGGCCCTGAGCACGATGATGTGTTTGCTGATCGGCTTCCCGATGGCCTACGCGATCACCAAGACCGGCAAGGAAACGCAAAACGTCCTGCTGCTGTTGATCATGATGCCGACCTGGACTGCGATCCTGATCCGCGTTTACGCGTGGATGGGCATCCTCAGCAACAACGGTCTGCTCAACGCATTTCTGATGTGGACGGGGCTCACCGATCACCCGATCGAGATCCTCAACACCAACACGGCTGTGTATATCGGTGTGGTTTACGCCTACCTGCCGTTCATGGTGTTGCCGCTGTACGCCAACCTCGTCAAGCACGATGGCAGCCTGCTGGAAGCCGCGTCGGATCTGGGTTCGAGCAACTTCAACAACTTCTGGAAAATCACTGTGCCGCTGGCCAAGAACGGCATCATCGCCGGCTGCATGCTGGTATTCATTCCAGTAGTCGGTGAGTTCGTGATTCCGGAACTGTTGGGTGGCCCTGAGACGCTGATGATCGGTCGCGTGCTGTGGCAAGAGTTCTTCAATAACCGCGACTGGCCGGTGGCGTCTGCCTTGGCGGTGGTGATGCTGTTGATCCTGATTGTGCCGATTCTGCTGTTCAACCGCAGCCAGGCCAAAGAGATGGAGGCACGGGGATGAAACGCTTCGGTTTTTCCAAGTTCATGTTGATCTTCGGTCTGATGTTCATTTATCTGCCGATGCTGATTCTGGTGATCTACTCGTTCAACGCCTCCAAACTGGTGACGGTGTGGGGCGGCTGGTCGGTGAAGTGGTATGTCGGCCTGCTCGATAACACGCAACTGATGGGCTCGGTGGTGCGCTCGCTGGAAATTGCCTGCTACACCGCGATTGCCGCCGTCGCACTGGGCACCCTCGCCGCTTTCGTGCTGACTCGCGTCACGCGCTTCAAGGGCCGCACGCTATTCGGTGGTCTGGTCACCGCGCCGCTGGTGATGCCTGAAGTGATCACCGGTCTGTCGCTGTTGCTGCTGTTCGTAGCGATGGCGCAGTTGATCGGTTGGCCGCAGGAGCGTGGCATCGTCACCATCTGGATCGCCCACACCACGTTTTGTGCCGCCTATGTGGCGGTGGTAGTCTCCGCCCGCCTCCGCGAACTGGATCTGTCGATCGAAGAAGCGGCGATGGATCTCGGTGCGAAGCCGTTCAAGGTGTTTTTCCTGATCACCATTCCGATGATTGCGCCGTCGCTGGCAGCGGGCGGGATGATGTCGTTTGCCTTGTCGCTGGATGACCTGGTGTTGGCGAGCTTCGTCTCCGGGCCGGGTTCGACGACTCTGCCGATGGAAGTGTTCTCGGCGGTGCGTCTGGGCGTGAAGCCTGAGATCAACGCCGTCGCCAGCCTGATTCTGCTGGCGGTGTCGCTGGTGACCTTCCTGGTCTGGTACTTCGGCCGCAAGGCAGAAGCCAACCGCAAACGTGCGATTCAGGAAGCGATGGATCAGACGGCGAACGAGTCGTGGCAGCCTCAGCAATCCGCAGCAACCGCTTAACCTGTATCCCTCGGTCAGTCCCCTCTCCCTCTGGGAGAGGGTTAGTGAGGGGGCTTTGCGTAACGTGAATAAAAAGAATGGAGTTGTACCGATGAAAATGTTTGGCAGGACTCTGCTGACACTGTCCTTAATGGGCGCAATCGTCATGGGCGCCCAGGCCAACGACAAGGTGCTGCGTGTTTACAACTGGTCCGATTACATCGCGCCGGACACCGTCAAGAAGTTCGAAGACGAGACCGGTATCCGCGTGACCTACGACGTCTTCGACAGCAACGAAACCCTTGAGGCACGTTTGCTGGCGGGCAAATCCGGCTACGACCTGGTCGTGCCGTCGAACAGTTTCCTGGCCAAGCAGATCAAGGCCGGTGTCTATCAGACGCTGGACAAATCGAAGCTGCCGAACTGGAAGAATCTCAACCCGGTGCTGCTGAAAAACGCCGCCGCCAGTGATCCGGACAACGCCCACGCGTTCCCGTACATGTGGGGCTCAATCGGCATCGGGTTCAACCCGGCCAAGGTCAAGGAAGTGCTCGGCGCCAACGCCCCGACCAACTCCTGGGACTTGCTGTTCAAGCCGGAAAACGCTGAAAAACTGAAAGCCTGCGGCATCAGTTTCCTCGACTCGCCGACCGAGATGATCCCGGCCGCCCTGCACTACCTGGGCTACCCGGTGAACGACAAGGACACCGCGCACATCAAGGAAGCCGAGGCGCTGTTCATGAAGATTCGCCCGAACGTGGCGTACTTCCACTCCTCGAAATACATCTCCGATCTGGCCAACGGCAACATCTGCGTGGCGGTCGGCTACTCCGGTGACGTGCTGCAGGCCAAGGCCCGCGCGGTGGAATCGGGCAACAACGTGGTGATCGATTACAGCATTCCCAAGGAAGGCGCCGGCAGCTTCTACGACATGGTCGCCATCCCCCGCGATGCGGCGAACGTCGAGAACGCTTACCTGTTCATGGACTTCCTGATGCGTCCGGACATCATCGCGGAGATCACCAACAGCAACGGCTACAGCAACGCCAACGCAGCGGCCACGCCATTGGTGGATGAAGCAATCCGCAACGATCCGGGCTCGTACCCGTCGCAAGCGGTGATGGCCACGCTATACGCGGTGCCGGATCAACCGATTGCCACCCAGCGAATCATGACCCGTGGCTGGACCCGGGTGAAACTCGGTAAGTAAAAAACACCGGTGATCAAAAATGTGGGAGCGAGCCTGCTCGCGAAAGCGCTAGGACAGGCGACGAAAATGTTGGATGTGCCGACGCCTTCGCGAGCAGGCTCGCTCCCACAGTAAAGCAATGCAGTGCTGAAAATTTCCCGTTCACGCAGCGCCTTACCACCGCTGCACCCTGCTATGAACGGCCTCACCTGGCTCCCTCGGCTCAGGTGAATTCTCAGGCGCCTTCGGGCGCCTTTTTTTGTGCCTTCAGCTCAGCGACCAATCCTGAAGAATCCGATAACGGCCCTTGTGCGATTCGAACAAGGCGAAGCGTTCGGCACGCAGGAAAAACTCCGGCGGAGTGACAGATTCCGGTTCCGGCGCGCGGTAGTCGCGGGCCAAAGTCAGATGCGGGCGAAACTCGCGCGGTGTCTCTTCAAAGCCGAATGGCAACATGGCCTGCTCCAACGCGTAGACCAGGCGTAACAAGGCCTGCGGTGCCTGCTCGGGCGCCAGCGACAACACCCCGGCGCGATGCCAGACCTGCAAGCGATCCAAGCCAATCTTCAAGGGCTCACCGGGCGTGCGCACGTTGCTCGCGGCCTCGCAGACTTCATTGATCTGCGCCAGCGGCACGGCGCCGAGAAACAGCAACGTCAGGTGAAAGTTATCTGCCGGCACAGGTTTGCCGGTTCTCAGGCCCAACTCAGCGCGCCACTGCGCAATCGCCTTGCGCTGAGCGGGCGGACAATCCAGCGCAAAAAACAGCCGCTTCGCTTCATCGGTCATGGCCCTGCTCCCTTGTTCACCGTGATCGGGCGGATTCTACACAGCCTGATCTGACGACTGGTGACAGGCAGCTATAGTTCAAGGATTGCCATCAACGGAGGCCGCCATGCGCGCGATCCTCAGCAAAGAACCGTGGTGGGCCCGGCCACCGCAACCCGGGCAGGACGAAACCGAGCTGGAATGGGGTTGGCTGGTGCATTACAGCGAGGGCGAGCCGCGCTTCGAATTCGTCCGCGAACGCCCCACGGACGAACAGATCCGCCAGCGCAAAAGCTGCCGCATCACCCCTTCAGCCGAGTGAACACGGGCAGTTTGCTCCCACAGGGTTTCGTGGCGAACCCTTTTTCCCCCATACCCAGAATTGCGGTGGGTTCAGGGTTCGAGGAGATCCTGGAAGCCGCCGTAGATCATCCGCTGCCCATCGAACGGCATCGGGTTGACGTCCGGTTGCATGCGCGGGTCTTCCATCATTTTTGCCATGCCGGCATCGCGGGTGGCCTTGTCTGGCCAGATCAACCAGCCTGACGCCACGGTCTCGCCGTCCTTGAGTTTCACTGCCATCGGGAACGAGGTGAGCTTGCCGTCCGGCACGTCATCACCCCAACACTCGACCACACTCAGGGCGCCGTATTCCTTGAACAACTTCGCGGCGATCACACAGTGCTGCTTGTACTGCTCGCGATTGGCGGTCGGCACCGGCGCCACGAAAATATCGATGTAAGCCATGATCACTCTCCTTGCAGGTTGGGTTCGATCTGCTGATTAGTCGATTGCGGCGGTTGCCATTCGACAGGGTTCACGCCCAGGGCGACCGGCGGTTCCCCGCGAGCAGCCAAATTCCGCTCGACCTGCCCGGCCATGTGCAGCGTGCCGGCCATGACCCCGGTGGTCGGGTTCTGCACCAGCTTCAGCCAGGCCTTGTCGAAGGTGTTGCCCAGACTGCTGCGGATCAGCGCTTCGCTGTCAGGCCGGTCGTTGGCCTGAATGATTGCGCGAATGCCCGCCACACCGACCGAAATCAACCCACCGGCGAGTTTCCCGGCAGCCGCTGCCACCGCACTGGCGGCGCCGCGCGGGGCCATCTCCGCTTCCATCCGTTGGCTCGCCCGTTTGGCCACCGGCGCCATGCCGGCGTCGGTCGAAGCGATGCCCTTGGCGCCGCCCTCGGTGTGGATCTTGTCGATCAGAGCCGCGTAGGCCGGCAAGGTGTTCAACGGTTCGGTACTGATCACTTGAAACAACGAAGCATCCCGCGCGGGCGGTGGGCCGAGGGCGATAGCCGGGACCTTCTGCAAATGCCCGTTGAGCTGACCGATGGGCACGCCATGGCGCTGGGCGATGAGCGGCATTTGCTGCGCCATAAGCTGCGCGTAGAACGCCGTCGCCTGGCCGAGAATCGCATCCGGATCAATCTCCACCGCCACCGGCGCCAAGACTTTTTCCTGATATTGCTCAAGCAGATACGTCGCCAATCGTTTGGCCGAGGCATCCTGCTCGCCGCCGGCACTGACCGTGTACCAACTGACCTTCATCGACAGCCATTCCTGGGTCCAGTAGCTGCTGAACCACGGGATGAAATTTTCTTCAGTTTGCTCATAGACGCGAGTGCGCCAATGTTCCATCGAGCCACGGGCAAACAGCTTGACCTGTTCAGTGGACTGCTGCGAAGCGCTGACGATTTCGCGGTCGATCTGCTGCCAGGTCTGTGGCGAGACAAACACCACTTGCGGCGCTGACACCGGGGCGCGTGGCGAAGTGGCGCAACCGGCCAGCAACAACAGTGCGGCGACGAGCAGCGCGCGCGGGTTCACGGTGGGAATGTCCTTCAAATAAGGGGATGCAGATTTGAGTATAGGTGCGGGTGTTGGGCCGTTTGTCCGGTTGTGGCTGGACTGGCGCCTTCGCGAGCAAGCTCGCTCCCACTTTGAAACGCATTCCCCCTGTGGGAGCGAGCCTGCTCGCGAAGAGGCCAGCCGCAGCACCACCCATCAGCATCATCACTGCCATCGATATTCACCATCGCCAGGATTGCCTTCCGCCCACCGCCCATCAAAGGCACGATTAACCCATCCGAAACACAACGAGGAGTTCACAACATGATTCACACCCACGTCACACTCTCCGTGAGTTTCCCGGTGTTCGGCAGCAACTATTACGACCAGCACGGCGTGTCGCACAAGGCGCAGGCGCTGGTGTTCAACGAAGATTTCGAAGATCTGCTGATGCCTGCCGCGAGCAATCATTTCAGCAATGAAGTGGTCGGCCTCAACGATCAGTTCCGTTTTCTGAGCGACATTCTCGCCACCCATTTGCTGGACATCGAGGCCTCCGTGCCTGCGCGATCCAGCGTCCGGGCGAGCGCTCATTTTTAATGTATGACTTGGCCAGCGCGGCTGTGAAATAAAGTTGGCCCGGTCTCAGCCCGTCAGGGCGCGGGGAGGCCGGTTCACTTATGGATGATTTATGCCAAATAACGTAACACCCAGCCAGTCCCGCCTCCGGCCTCCGGCGCGGCCCCACCGATGACGATTCGCTCATCCGGCATAATGCTGACACCCCTTAGATATTGAGACTCGCCAGTGCCACTGTATAGGTTGAATCCTTTACCGTTGAACGTCTGATCCAAAGATCCATCCGCCCGATAGCGTGCTGTAACACTCGTCAGATTTTGACCAAAATTCGCGCCACCGAATCCGTACACCGTGATCGCCCCATCTGTACCTGTGCTTTGTTTGCTCCAGGTATGCCCATGGACGGCTAGATCTGTCACTAATGGTTGCCCGTTATTGAAATCCAGATTGTTGGATCCATTGGGATTCAGAACAACGATCAATCCATGGTCCAAGTTACCCCACGATCCCACCGCTACGATTCGGCCGTCTGACTCGCACACCGAGATAGAACCCAGCGAAGATCGCTCCGCTATGCTCACTGGCTCCCCGGCATTGAAAGTTTCGTCGATCTTCCCGTCTGCACCATACCGCGTAATGAACGCATTTTCATTGCCTAGCTCACCCCTGGTGTACCTGCCACTGATCAACACTTTCCCATCGTTCTGCACCGCAACGCCCATAGCTTCAATGGTGTCGTAAGAAATTCCCGTTGGCTCAACCAAGACAAAGCCTTTTTCGTTAAAACTCTTGTCGAGTGAAGCATCGGCATTCAGGCGTATAACAACGGATTTTGTTACGTCCACCTCACTGAAGACAAAGTCGACCAAGATGATCTTTCCATCCATTTGCCGAATGATCGGGGACGATGCGTTGAAGTGTGCAGACTCCTCCTGCACGGAAGGAGCTGAAAGCGCAGTTGCTGATCGTTTTGTATCGACCAGATACTCCGATTGCGGGATATAGCGAATCCCCCCCTCACCGAAATTCGCATCCAGTTGCCCATCCAGACGCTGTCGAACCAAAACCCGCCCGGCTTGCGAATCTGAATAGTACCGGGCGGACATCAGCCAACCACTTTCGTCCAGCGACTTGAATGCGAGGAAATAATGAATCGCGCACCCAGGTCTGAAGGTAATTTCCGCGAATCCCAAGCCCTGAGCAAAACTCTCGTCAAAATCACCATTTTCATGCAACCGGCACATCAGGTATTCGTTGGAATTTCCTTCTCGTAGCAAACAAACCATCACTTTTTTGTCAGGCAATGCCAGAACATCTGTGACATGAAATCCTGGGACGTCCGGAAAAGGTAGATTGACGATGCCATCCTCGCCAAAACCAGGATCAAGCGTACCGGGCAGAGCAATACTCGAAACCGTCTTCATCATCACGCTCCTTTGAAAGACGCCCCTAAATGAATGAATGGGCTCGAGGCCAGTACACCACGGGTTCACCGAGCAAAACACCTGTCAGAAATGACAGTACTGATACCTTTAGGAGCCAAATAACTGACAATTCGTGCAGATATTCAGCAGCCTTTCTGATCTTGGGCAACGCTCAGGAACCGAATCCGACCGTATCGAAATGCCACCTATACTCCTTGCAACCAAGCACCACGCAATGGATCTGCGCCCTCAATAACAACAAGCAGAGGTGGACCATGGTCTGGCAGCAAATCTACGACCCGTTCGGCAATCCGTTGATCTCCACGCTCATGGCCGCCGTGCCGGTGGTGGTGATGCTCGCGGCACTGGCGTTCTTCCACATCAAGGCGCATCTCGCAGCGTTATTGGCGCTGGCTTCGGCGCTCCTGATCTCGATCTTCGCCTTCGGCATGCCGGCGAGCATGGCCGGCTCCGCAGCGTTGTTCGGTGCGGCGAACGGCTTGCTGCCGATTGGCTGGATCGTCCTTAACATCATCTTTCTGCATCGCCTGACCACCGAGAACGGCTCGTTCAAAGTGCTGCAGGATTCTCTTGCGCGGATCACCGATGACCGACGTCTGCAGTTGCTGCTGATCGCCTTCTGCTTCGGTGCGTTTTTCGAAGGCGCGGCAGGGTTCGGCACACCGGTCGCAGTGACCGGGGCGATTCTGATCGGGCTGGGTTTTTCGCCGTTGGCAGCGTCCGGTCTGGCGCTGATCGCCAACACTGCGCCAGTGGCATTTGGCGCACTCGGCACGCCGATCATCACCCTGGCCAAAGTCACCGGGCTGGATGAGATGGAGCTGTCGATGATGGTCGGTCGGCAGCTGCCGTTTTTCTCGGTGCTGGTGCCGTTCTGGTTGATCTGGGCGTTTGCCGGGTGGCGCAAGATGCTCGAGATCTGGCCGGCGATTCTGGTGGCCGGGGTCAGCTTCGCCGTGCCGCAATTTCTCGTGTCGAACTACCACGGGCCGATGCTCGTGGACGTGATTGCCGCGCTGATTTCCATGGCTTGTCTGACGCTATTTTTGAAGGTGTGGAAACCGGCAACCATTCACACTTCAGCGGCGCTGTCAGGGCGGGTCGACAACTCCAGGGTCGAGGAAGAAAAAGTCACCGCCAGCGCCGCGTTCAGCGATCAGGCGCGCCCGGCCATCATGCGCGCGTGGATGCCGTGGATCATCCTCACCGTGTTCGTGTTTGCCTGGGGCACTCAGGGCTTCAAGAACATTTTCGACGTGCGCCTGGCGATTGACCCGGTGACGAATTCGGCCAAGCTCGACCCGACGGGCAAACCGGTCAACGAAGCCAACCCGTTTTTCGCCCCGGCCGTGACTTTCACATCACTGCACCTGCAGATCGAAAAAGTCCCGCCGGTGGTGGCCGCGCCAAAGGCAGAGGAAGCGGTGTACAAATTCACCTGGTTCACCGCCACCGGCAGCGGGATTCTGCTGGCGGCAATTGTCGGTGGTTTGCTGATGGGTTACTCGATTCCGCAACTGATCAAGCAGTACCTGCGCACGCTGTGGGTGGTGCGCTTTTCGTTGATCACCATTGCGGCGATGCTGGCGCTGGGGTTTCTCACCCGTTACTCCGGGCTCGACGCGACCATGGGCCTGGCGTTTGCGGCGACGGGAATTTTCTATCCGATGTTCGGCACGTTGCTGGGTTGGCTCGGGGTGGCGCTGACCGGTTCGGACACTGCGTCAAACGTGTTGTTCGGCGGTTTGCAGCGGGTGACCGCCGAGCAACTGGGGATCAGTCCGGTGCTGATGGCGGCGGCGAACAGTTCGGGTGGGGTGATGGGCAAAATGGTCGATGCGCAATCGATCGTGGTCGCCTCCACCGCGACGCGCTGGTATGGGCATGAGGGCGAGATCCTGCGCTACGTGTTCTTCCACTCGATAGTGCTGGCGATTCTGGTCGGCGGGCTGGTGACGCTGCAGGCGTACGTGGCGCCGTTTACTTCGATGGTGGTTGGCGGGCACTAGATTGGCCAAACACCGTTCAAATGTGGGAGCGAGCCTGCTCGCGAAGGCGTCCGGTCTGCCAATGAAGATGCTGGCTGTGCCGGCCTCTTCGCGAGCAGGCTCGCTCCCACAGTCGTTTTGTGTTGTTCAGTCGATTGATGAGCTCCGCTCATAACTCTATAGCGCAAATCCGCAAAAACCTTTTCCTATCTTCCGCAGTCATTCCTTAACGAGACCGGCGATCACGCTGGCTGCCCGTTTGGGCCGTTCACCCCTAGCTGCCCTGATGAAGAGAGAAAAGGAATCGAACCATGACGATTTCCCGACGCAGATTTCTGATCCTCGGCGCCGTGACCGCCACGGCGTTCGCGATGCCGCCGTTTATCAGCCTCAAGGCCTACGCGGCCAACCTGGAGCAACCGGCCATGAGCAAAGTGACGATCAACGTCAACGGCAAGCCGCGTGCGCTTGATGTCGACACCCGCACCACCCTGCTCGATGCCCTGCGTGAACACTTGCAACTGTCCGGCACCAAAAAAGGCTGTGACCACGGCCAGTGCGGTGCTTGCACAGTGATCGTCGATGGTCGGCGGATCAATTCCTGCCTGACCCTCGCGGTGATGCACGAAGGCAGCGAAGTCACCACCATCGAAGGTCTTGGCATGCCCGACAAGCTGCACCCGATGCAAGCCGCGTTCATCAAACACGACGGCTATCAGTGCGGATATTGCACGCCCGGGCAAATCTGCTCGGCAGTGGCCGTCATCAAGGAAATCCGTGACGGCATTCCAAGCCACGTCAGTGAAAGCCTCACCGAAGCGCCGCAGTTGATCGCCCGAGAATTTCAAGAGCGCATGAGCGGCAACATCTGCCGTTGCGGCGCCTACTCGAACATCATCGAAGCCATCTCTGAAGTCGCGGAGGTGCCAGCATGAGACCGTTCAGTTACAGCCGCGCCGACTCCCCCGCCGCCGCTGCGCAAGCCGCACAAGTCGAAGGCGCGCGTTTCATTGCCGGCGGCACCAATCTGCTCGACTTGATGAAACTCGACATCGAAACCCCGTTGCACCTGATTGACGTCAATCACTTGGGGCTCGATCAGATCGAAGCCACGCCCGAGGGCGGTTTGCGCATCGGCGCACTGGTGCGCAACACCGATCTGGCCGCCGACCAACGCGTGCGCAAGGACTACGGTTTGCTTTCCCGTGCATTGCTTGCCGGTGCTTCCGGACAGCTGCGCAACATGGCGACCACCGCTGGCAACCTGCTGCAACGCACGCGCTGCCCGTACTTCTACGACACCAATCAGGCCTGTAACAAACGCCAACCCGGCAGCGGCTGTTCAGCGATTGGCGGCGTCAGTCGTCAGTTAGGGATTATCGGCGTCAGCGAGGCGTGCATCGCCACGCACCCCAGCGACATGGCCATCGCGATGCGCGCCCTCGACGCGCAGATTGAAACGGTCAAACCCGACGGCAGCACACGCAGCATCGCCATGGCCGATTTTCATCAGTTGCCAGGCACCACGCCGAACATCGAAACCAGCCTCACCCCCGGCGAATTCATCAGCTCAGTGACCCTGCCTGCGCCAGTCGGCGGTACGCACATTTACCACAAGGTGCGGGATCGTTCGTCCTACGCCTTTGCGCTGGTGTCGGTCGGCCTGATCCTGCAAAAGGACGGCAGCGGCCGCATCGCCGTCGGCGGGATTGCGCCGAAGCCTTGGCGCGTCGAGGCCGCTGAAGCCTTGTTGCCCAAGGGCGCCAAAGCCGTCAGCGCACGCCTGCTCGACGGCGCTACGCCAACCCATGACAACCAATTCAAACTGACCTTGGTGGAGCGCACGCTCGGCTCGGTGTTGGCCCAAGCGAGGGACGAAGCATGAAATTCGACACGCCCGCCACCACCAACCCGATCGACCAATTGAAGGTCGTCGGCAAACCCACTGACCGCGTCGAAGGCCCGTTGAAGACCAGCGGTCAGGCGCCGTACGCCTACGAGCAGCATGAGGCCGTGGCCAATCAGGCTTACGGTTTCATGGTCGGCTCGGCCATCGCCAAGGGGCGGATCAACAACATCGATCTGGACGATGCCAAAGCCGCGCCCGGCGTCCTGGCCATTGTCACCGCCGCCAACGCCGGCAAACTCGGCAAGGGCAAATACAACGCTGCGCCATTGTTGGCCGGCCCTGAGATTCAGCACTATCACCAGGCCGTCGCACTGGTGGTCGCGGAGACCTTCGAACAGGCCCGCGCCGCCGCGCAAATGGTCAAGGTCGATTACGTCACCGCCGAAGGCAAATTCGATCTGGCCAGCGTGCGCGACCAAGGCGTCGAGCCGAAAGACGAATTGCCTGATGTCAAACACGGCGACTTCGCCAAGGCTTTTGCTGCCGCGCCGGTGCAGTTCGACCAGACTTACACCACGCCGGATCAGTCCCACGCGATGATGGAGCCGCATGCCACGTTGGCGGCGTGGAAAGGCGATCAACTGACCCTGTGGACGTCGAATCAGATGATCGCCTGGAGCGTCGGCGACATCGCCACCACCCTCGGTTTGCCCAAGGAAAAGGTCCGCTTGATCTCGCCCTACATTGGCGGTGGCTTCGGCGGCAAGTTGTTCGTGCGCGCCGACGCGATTCTGGCCGCACTCGGCTCGCGCATGGCTGGCAGACCGGTGAAAGTTGCCCTCGCCCGCCCGCAAATGGCCAACAACACCACCCACCGTCCAGCGACCATTCAGCACATTCGCATGGGCGCGACGGCGGACGGCAAACTCACCGCCATTGCCCACGAAGGCTGGTCGGGCAACCTCGCGGAAGGCAAAGTCGAGGTCGCCGCGCAGCCGAGCCAATTGTTGTACGCCGCGGAAAATCGTCTGGTGAGCATGCGCCTCTCCCCGCTGGATCTGCCGGAAGGCAACGCCATGCGCGCGCCCGGCGAAACCCCGGGGTTGATGGTGCTGGAAATCGCCATGGATGAAATGGCCGAGCAGCTCAAACTTGATCCGATCCAGTTCCGCATTCTCAACGACACCCAAGTCGATCCGGTGAAAACCGAGCGACCGTTTTCCCAACGACGCTTGATCGAATGCCTGCAAACCGGCGCCGAGAAGTTCGGTTGGGACAAACGCAGCGCAAAACCCGGCAGCCGTCGCGAAGGTCGCTGGCTGATAGGCATGGGCGTGGCGGCGGCGATTCGCAACAACCTGCTGGTCAAATCCGGCGCGCGCGTACGCCTGGAGCGCGACGGCAAGGTCACGGTGGAAACCGACATGACCGACATCGGCACTGGCAGCTATACGATCATTGCGCAGACCGCGGCCGAGATGATGGGCGTGGGGCTGCACGATGTGACGGTGCACCTGGGCGACTCGAATTTTCCGGTCTCGGCCGGCTCGGGCGGACAATTCGGCGCCAACTGCTCGACTGCCGGCGTCTACGCCGCGTGCATGAAACTGCGCGAGGCCGTGGCTGGCAAGTTGGGTATGACGGCGGATCAAGCCGAGTTTGTCGACGGTCAGGTGCGGGTTGGCGACAAGCAGGTACCGCTGCGTAATGCTGCGCAAAACGGCGCGATCACGGCCGAGGACAGCATTGAGTTCGCCGACCTTGCCGAGCAGTACCAGCAATCGACTTTCGGCGCGCATTTCGTTGAGGTCGCGGTGGATGCCGCAACCGGCGAAGTGCGGGTGCGGCGGATGTTGGCGGTGTGTGCGGCTGGACGGATTCTCAACCCGAAAGCGGCGCGCAGTCAGGTGATCGGGGCGATGACCATGGGTGTCGGCGCGGCGCTGATGGAGGAGTTGGCGGTGGACAAGAAGCTCGGCTTTTTCGTCAACCATGACTTGGCCGGCTACGAGGTGCCAGTGCATGCCGACATCCCGCATCAGGAAGTGATTTTCCTCGATGAAACCGATCCGGTTTCTTCGCCGATGAAGGCCAAGGGTGTCGGTGAACTGGGGATTTGCGGGGTCAGTGCAGCGGTGGCCAATGCGATCTATAACGCCACCGGGGCGCGGGTGCGGGAGTATCCGATTACGCTGGACAAAATTCTCTCGTCGTTACCGGAAATGATCTAAACGCCTGAGCACAGCCCCTCACCCCAACCCTCTCCCAAGGGAGAGGGTTGGGGTGAGGGAAAGGTTTTACTCGGATCGCGGATACTGCTTGGCACTCACCTGTTCCATCCAGTCCACCACCTTGCCATCCAGCACTTCAGCAATCGCGATATGCGTCATCGCGGTGGTCGGTGCCGCGCCGTGCCAATGCTTGGCCCCCGGCGCAATCCACACCGTATCACCCGGGCGAATCTCGCGAACCGGTTGCCCCCATTCCTGCACATAACCCGCTCCGGCAGTGACGATCAATGTCTGCCCCAACGGATGGGTATGCCATGCCGTCCGCGCGCCGGGCTCGAACGTCACGGTGGCGCCACTGACACGCGCGTCATCCGAGCCCTTGAACGGTGCATCGACGCGCACCGTGCCGGTGAACCAGTCCGCCGGGCCACGGGCCGAAGGTTGCGAGCCGTTGGGCGTGACGGTCACGCGGGGATTTTCATTGGCCTGTACCTCACCCGCCAGCAGGGAGAGGGTCAACGCAGAAGCAGCAATCGGGTTCATGGCAATGTCCTCCAGATAATCAATGCCATCACTTTACTGATCCGCACTCTTCGAATAATCGACTAGAATTTGAAAAAACTTATGCAGGACACTCATCAATGCTCCGAGAAAACGCCACCGACCTGCTCGCCTTCCTCGCCGTGGCCCGCGAACGCAGCTTCACCAAAGCCGCAGCCAAACTCGGCGTGTCCCAATCGGCGCTAAGCCACACCATTCGGGCGCTTGAAGCGCGCCTCGGCCTGCGTCTGCTAACACGGACCACGCGCAGTGTTTCTCCCACCGAGGCCGGCGAACATCTGCTGCAAACCATCGGCCCGCGCTTCGAAGAGATCGAAGTGGAATTGGCCGCGCTGAGTAACCTGCGCGAAACCCCGGCGGGCAAAATCCGTATCAATGCCACCGACCATTCGCTGGACTGGCTGCTGCGCCCGGTGCTCAAGGAATTTCTGCCGAAGTACCCGGACATCGCCGTCGAAGTCAGCTGCGATTACGGTTTCGTCGACATCGCCGGCCAGGGTTTCGACGCCGGCATTCGTTTGGGCGAGGACGTTGCGCAAGGCATGATCGCCACCCGCATCGGCCCGGACATGCGCATGGCGGTGGTCGGCTCGCCCGCGTATTTCGCCAAACGCAACGCCCCGCAAACCCCGCGCGAATTGACTGACCACGCTTGCAATAACCTGCGCTTGCCTACCAACGGCGGGCTCTACAGCTGGGAATTCGAGAAGGATGGCGAAAGCCTGAAAGTGCGGGTCTCCGGACAGATCACCTTGAACGGCGTCTATCCGTTGCTTGACGCGGCGCTGGATGGCTTCGGTCTGAGCTACATCCCGGAAAATATCGTCGCGCCGTATCTCGCCGATGGCCGCTTGCTGCAAGTGCTTGAAGACTGGTGCCCGACGTTTGCCGGGTATCACCTGTATTACCCGAGCCGACGGCAGGCGGCACCGGCGTTTGCGCTGTTGCTGGAGGCGTTGCGTTATCGCGGTTGACTCAACGAGTGGGGCCTTTGGTCTTTATCAAAATGGCGGCGTGGTTAACCCAGCAAAGCAATCAACTGATGCCGCTGCGCATCGGTGAGCATTGGCCCGAACCCGGCCTTGACGTTGTCGGCCATGTAACGCGGATTGCTCGTCCCCGGAATCACACAGGTCACCGCCGGATGCGCCAAAAGAAACTTCAGCGCCAGTTGCGGCCAACTGTTGACCTGCACATCCGACACCCACGCCGGCAGCGGTTTGCCTTTGAGCCGGGCGAGCAGATCGCCACCGCCAAACGGGCGATTACAGATCACCGCCACGCCGCGTTCACGACACAGCGGCAGAATGCGTTTCTCCACGCCACGGTCATCGAGGGCGTAGTTGATTTGCAGGAAATCCACTTGTTCAGCCTTCAACACCGCCTCGACTTCGTCATAGGCCGAAGCCGTGTAATGAGTGATGCCGATGTAGCGGATGCGTCCCTGTTCTTTCCATTCGCGCAGGGTCGGCAGGTGGGTCTGCCAATCGAGCAGGTTGTGGATCTGCATCAGATCGATGCGTTCGGTACGCAAAAGGCTGAACGACTGCTCCATCTGCGCGATGCCCTCCTTGCGGCCACGGGTCCAGACCTTGGTGGCGAGGAACGCGGGTGAACGCGGTTCGTGGATCGACAGCAGCTCGCCGGTGGTCTGTTCAGCGCGGCCATACATGGGCGAGCTGTCGATGACCGTGCCGCCCTTGTTGAACAGTTCATCGAGCACCGCGGGCAATTGCCGGTAGACCGGGTCGCCGGGTGCAACGTCGAAACCGCGATAAGTGCCCAGCCCCACCATGGGCAACGATTCGGTGCTGGAGGGAATGGCGCGGGTCTGCATGGCGTGGCCTCGGGTGGTCGCGGGGGGCGTGGCAGTGGCCAACGCCCGATTCAAGGTGAAGACCGCCGAAACCCCGGCAGCCAGCGAGAGCAATCGGCGACGGGAGTAACCCTCAGTGTGGCTCATGCTGGCTCCCCTGCTGCGTGAATCTGTTGCATGTTGTGTGCGCAGGCAGCCGGACCGGATCGCTGGACTACACTGCGACAGCACACCTTCTCACCCCGTTAAAAGTAGCCGAATGTCCCGAACCCTGATGTCACTCGTCGTTTTGATCGTGGCCGTGTACCTGGTTTTGTGCGCGGGGCTGTTCTTTTTTCAGCGTTCGCTGATCTACTTTCCGCAGCCCGCTGCCGTGGAAACTGCGGAAGCACGCTTGAAGCTGTCGATGCCGGACGCCGAGGTCTGGGTGACCACCCGCGAGCGCTCGGGGTCGCGGGCGCTGATCTATTTCGGCGGCAATGCCGAAGATGTTTCGCGCAATCTGCCGGACTTTGCCGAGGCGTTTCCCAATTACGCGCTGTACTTGCTGCATTACCGGGGGTTTGGTGGCAGCAGCGGTTCGCCGTCGGAAGAGGCGATTGCCGAGGATGCGCTGGCACTGTTCGATCAGGTGTCTGTCACCCATCCGCAGATCGCCGTGATCGGACGCAGCCTCGGTTCGGGCGTGGCGGTGCGTCTGGCCAGTCAGCGTCCCGTGCAACAACTTATTCTGGTGACGCCCTACAACAGCCTCGAAGAAATCGCCGCGAGACAATATCCGTGGGTGCCGGTGCAGTGGTTGCTCAAGGATCGTTTTGAATCAGGCAAATACGCCGCGCATATCCGCGTGCCGACGTTGCTGCTGGCGGCCAGTGATGATGAGGTGATTGCGCGGGACAGTACGCAGCGCTTGCTGGAGAACTTCCCCAAAGGCGTGGCGGTGCTCAAGGTTGTGCCGGGGTCGGGGCATAACTCGATTTCGGACCGCCCGGAGTATCTGCAGTGGATGGGCGGTGTGTTGAATCGCTGAAACGGTATTTCTGACATTCATGGCTGCCTGGCTGGCCCCGTCAAACCGGAGAAATGGTCGCCAGCAAGCCAATCAGAATGGTCAACGTCAGAAAACCACCCAGGAAAATCGCCATCTTGTTCATGTTGCTCTCCTTAATGCCGAGTTTGCGGTGCACCGGACGTCTCGAAATGAGGATTGTCGCGGATGACCCGACTGCAGGGCTATTTTGAGCGTGTGACTGAAACGGTTACAGATGCAGATCAGAGAGAAAAATACGGATCAGATGTGCAACTGATCCGCTTCGGCCATGGGCCACTATTCAGATTGCTGCAATTGGGTTCATTTTCGCCCTGATTGATCTAGAGTCATTGCCGTTGCCAAAAGAACAACAAAAACTCAGGAGTGAATCATGTCCGATCTGAACTTGCAGCCCAACGTCGCCGAGTCCCTGAATCGCTGGCACGAGATGATTCGCGGCGGCAACCTGAGCACCCTGCCCGAACTGCTCGATCCGAAAGCCGTGTTCCGCTCGCCAATGGCTCACACGCCCTACCCCGGCGCACCGGTGGTGTCGATGATCCTCAACACTGTGTTCGAGGTGTTTGAGGACTTCAAATACCACCGCGAACTGGCCACGGCAGACGGGTTGAATGTGATCCTGGAGTTCAGCGCTAAAGTCGACTCGAAAGACCTCAAGGGCATCGACATGATTCGCTTTGACGAGCACGGCAAGATTGTCGAGTTTGAAGTGATGGTGCGGCCATTGAGCGGGTTGCAGGCGTTGGGAGAGGAAATGGGGCGGCGCCTCGGCGCCTATCTGGCGTCCGCAAAAGCCTGATCAACGGGCACAAAAAAACCCACTGACCGTCGCCGGTTCAGTGGGTTTTGTGTGTCAGGGTTCTAGTTACAGAGCCATGTCACGTGCAGCGTTTTCCTTCGGTGCTTCAGCTTTTTCAGCTGCAGGTGCGGCCGGGGCAGCCACCTGACCGATCACTGGAGGCGTCGGCAGTTCGAGGATCTTGGCGGTGTAAGCCCACTCTGCAGCCACTTTGGCCGGATCGCTGTTCAGCTGAGTGCCGTAGCTTGGAACAATCTGGTGCAGCTTGGTTTGCCACTCTGGGCTGGCCACTTTGTCTTTGAAGACTTTCTGCAGCACGCTCAGCATGATCGGTGCAGCGGTCGACGCGCCTGGCGATGCGCCGAGCAGGCCGGCGATGGAGCCGTCTTGTGCAGCAACGATTTCGGTGCCCAGTTTCAGCACGCCGCCAGCGGCTTCATCACGCTTGATGATTTGCACGCGTTGGCCGGCCTGCCACAGGCGCCAGTCTTCGGCTTTGGCGTTCGGGAAATATTCCTTCAGCGCGTTCATGCGGTCTTCATCCGACAGCATGAGTTGGCCTGCAAGGTACTCGACCAGCGGGTATTCCTTGATGCCGACCTTGGTCATAGGCCAGATGTTATGGGTGGTGGTGCTGGTCAGCAGGTCCAGGTACGAACCTTCTTTCAGGAACTTGGTGCTGAAGGTCGCGAATGGGCCAAACAGGATAACGCGCTTACCGTCCAGAACACGGGTGTCCAGGTGCGGAACGGACATCGGTGGTGCGCCAACCGACGCTTTACCGTAGGCCTTGGCCAGGTGCTGTTCAGCGATGGCCGGGTTATCGGTCACCAGGAACGAGCCGCCAACCGGGAAGCCAGCGTATTCCTTGGCTTCAGGAATGCCCGACTTCTGCAGCAGGTGCAGTGCACCGCCGCCCGCGCCGATGAACACGAACTTGGCGTCGGTTTCGGTTTTGGTGCCGTCTTTCAGGTTTTTGTAGCTGACGCGCCAAGTGCCATCGGCATTCTTGGTGATGTCCTGCACTTCGCTCGACAGTTTCAGATCGAAGTTAGGCTTGGTCTGCAGGTGGGCAGCGAACTGGCGGGTGATTTCGCCGAAGTTCATGTCGGTGCCCAACGGGCTCCAGGTGGCCGCGATTTTCTGGTTCGGGTCACGCCCTTCCATCATCAGCGGAACCCACTTCTTGATCACAGCCGGGTCTTCGGAGTACTGCATGCCGGCGAACAACGGGCTCGCTTGCAGGGCTTCGTAGCGCTTTTTCAGGAACTTGATGTTGTCATCACCCCACACGAAACTCATGTGCGGCGTGGTGTTGATGAACGAGCGAGGGTTCTTCAGAACGCCTTGCTGAACCTGCCAGGCCCAGAACTGACGGGAGACCTGGAACGCTTCGTTGATCTCCACGGCTTTCGGGATCGTCACGTTGCCTTTGTCATCTTCCGGGGTGTAGTTCAGCTCAGCCAGAGCCGAGTGACCGGTACCGGCGTTGTTCCAGCCGTTGGAGCTTTCGAGGGCGACGCCATCGAGGCGCTCGACCATTTCCATCGACCAGCTTGGCTCCAGCTCATTGATCCACACACCCAGGGTGGTGCTCATGATGCCGCCGCCGATCAGCAGGACGTCGACTTTCTTTGCTTCGTCAGCATTGGCGGACGTCATCCCCATCGCCAAAGCCAGACCCAGCAGGGCTGTGTTCACTTTCTTAAACATCTGTAGCACCTATGATAAAACGCCTTCCGCCCGCCTCTTTTATCTGCATGCGATCCGCTTTGGTGACGCTCAGGCTGGCGTCGCAGATTCCGGCACACTTCAATTTTGACGGGTGGGCACACAAGGCCGACAGGTTGCATCGACCTCAGTTAATGTCCCTTCTGAACTGACTTTTTATCGTTATTGGCTTCAGCTACTGGAGCGACAGGGATTCCGTCAGCCCGCCCGGGGGCAAGCAAACTGAATTAGGTCAAACCAAGTTGGCGCGAAGAATATCACGTCAGGGCAAACCCGCGCGTCTGTTCCCGACTTGAGAGTCTTTTTCCGCTCAGGGACTTATCGGCCGTCAATCGCCGAACATGAACCCGTGATGGCTCTGCCTGAAGCCTTTCAGCACGACAGCCCGATCTTGTGGCGCGATGAAGTGCAAGCCAGCGCTGCACAATCAAACGGTTACCTGCTAAGTTGTACGATGACTGATGAACTCACATTTTGAATCAACCAGTCATAGGCCCAATAACAACAAGGAAACGCCCTCAATGAATAACACTCGTCTTCTGATCGGTTTTCTCTGCGCCTTCAGCGGTTACACTCTGGCCGCCCCTGCCCCGGCAGAAAAAGACGTCGCCCAAGCGGTCGACCATCTCACCCAGGCGATGCTGCACAAAGACATCGCCGAACTGAACGCACTCACCGCGCCAAACCTGACGTATGGCCACTCCAGCGGCAAGATTCAGGACAAGCAGGAATTCATCGCCGACATCGAAACCGGCAAGAGTGCCTTCAAGACCCTTGAAATGCAGAAGCAGACCATCACTCTGTCCGGCGACACCGCGCTGGTGCGTCACCACTTTTCCGCGCAGGCGCTAAAAGGGACCGAGGTGGTGCCGACGGAGATCGAGAACTTCCAGATCTGGCAGAAGCAGGACGGTAAGTGGTTGCTGGTCGGGCGGCAGGCATTCAAGTTTTGATTGAATTGCAGCTCGCTTGAACAGACGTTGAATGGGCTGGCTCATTCGTGGGCCAGCTCGCTCCCGCGCGGTTCGATTTACAATCAGCAACACTCCCTTTCAGTCTGATCGACACTTGGTTTTTCTCCTTGGCGACGCTCGTAAACGCCTGTCAGTGCTTCAGTTAAGCCGATTTACCAGAGTCTGCTGCGCAACCACGTTTCGGCAGATGTCCGCGGGCGCAGCAACGGCGATAAAACTTTCCCAAGGCGCGGCAAGTCTGAATTTTCAACGCACACGGCCAACGCCTTCATCGCCAGTCAATGTCGTCAGGCTGGAGTCCGTCGTTCCAAACACACTTGCAGCAGCAAAAAGGAAACCCCTATGAAACGCGCACTCTGGTTGGGTTTGCTCGGCACCTTCGCCATCGGCTCCGCTCAGGCAGCGACCGAGAAAGTCGCGATGAATCTGGTGAGTGCCGACGGCGCACCGCAGGCGATCGGTTCGGTCACCGTCAGTGAGACGCCGTATGGCCTGTTGTTTACCCCGGACTTGAAATCCCTGCCGGCCGGCATCCACGGTTTTCATGTGCACGAAAACGGCAGCTGCGAAGCGGGCATGAAGGATGGCGTGAAAGGCGCTGCGCTGGCCGCGGGCGGGCACTTCGATCCGCAGAAGACCGGCAAGCACCTCGGTCCCTACGCCGATGGCCATCTCGGCGACCTGCCAGCGGTGTACGTCACGGCTGACGGCGTGGCCAACTATCCGGTGCTGGCGCCGCGGCTGAAAAAGATTTCCGAGATCAAGGGCCACGCGCTGATGATTCATGCCGGCGGCGACAACCATGCCGACATGCCGAAACCGTTGGGCGGTGGCGGTGATCGCATGGCGTGTGGGGTGATCTGAACCCGTCCGCTGCATGAGCGGGCAACCCGCAACAAGGTTGCCCGCGTCTGTCTCAGCAACGCTACACGGAACTCCCGCCCTCCGCGCACCTCTCACATTATGTAGTACTTCCCTTTTGCTTCGCGCCTGTGGAGGAATACCGTCATGCGCAAGTTAGTGCTCGTTTCTTCTTTACTCTTAAGCCTGCCAGTCGGTTCGGCGCTGGCCCGCGTCGACGCGGGTGATGTCGCGACCTCGGCGGGTGTCTCCGCGTCGCTGTACTCGACCTTCAAGGATCACAAAATGGTGATTCCGGCCCGTGACGACCTGTCTGCATTTGTCGCCAGTGGCGGGGCCATTCGTGGGGTTTATCTTGAGTCGGTACTGCAACAGGTGCGTCAGGACAACCCTGGCCTCAACGCCAGCGATGAAGATCTCGCCAACGCGATTCTGGTGCATTACGAAGGCCTGAATCAGTAGCAATCACGGAAAAGGCGGCCGATGGACGGCCGCTGAAGGCTCATAGGCAAAACAGTCCGACGGCCTCTATGATGGAGGCCATGACGACTTCTGCGCCATTGCGCTCCCCCTGCCCGCCCGGCGCCTGCATTTGCGGGCGCGATCCGTTGCTGGACACGCCCGGCGCGGATTTGCGCATCCTGCGCCTGACGCGCGAAGAAGAAAAACGCCTGCTCGCGCGCCTGGAAATGCTCAAGGATCTCGACGACCTCAAACGTCTGCAACAACGCATGTTCGAGCAATTGGGTATTCGTGTGGACGTCGCTCCCGGTTTCAACGAAGTGCGCACCATGCGCGGCATCGCCATTCAGATCGATGAATTACCCGGGCTGTGCCGCAAGACACGCGCAGCGATTCCGGCGGCAATTCGCCGGGGTCTGGAAAACAACCAACAGATCGCCTTCGAACTGCTCAACGCGCACGACTTGCTGCGCGACACCTGATCACTTCTTCATGCCAACCCGCTTACGCATCTCGGCAGTGATGCTCTGGCGGGTTTTCTTCATCTCGGCCCACGGCTCATCGCCGACCTCGGCCAAGCGTTCATGTACGTTGTGCACATTCCACTGATTGCCACCCTTGATCTCGGCGACCTCCTCACGAAACACCGGCACCGACACCGGCAGTCCTTCGCGGGTGCGCGCCGAATAAGTGCAGATGGTGGTCGCACCGAGACCGTTGCGCAGGTAGTCGATGAAGATCTTGCCGACACGGTTTTTCGGCCCGGACACCGCCGAAAACCGGTCAGGCAGCAACTTGGCCATGTGACTGACGATTGCATGGCTGAAGTCCTTCACCTCATCCCAGCCGTGCTTGCGGGTCAGCGGCACCACCAGGTGAATGCCTTTACCGCCGCTGGTTTTGAGAAAGGCTTTAAGTCCCAGTTCATCAAGCACCGTCAGGGTCAGCGCCGTGGCTTCGACCATGCTTTTCCAGGGCAGCGCCGGATCCGGGTCGAGGTCGAGAACGAAGCGGTCGGGCTTGTCCAGATCGACTGTGGTGGCGTTCCAGGTGTGCAGTTCGACCGTGCTCATCTGCACCGCGCCGATCAAAGCTTCGGCGTTGTTGATCAGCATCACCGGTTGGCCGGTGAGGTCTTTGTCCAATGTCGTGATGCCGGGGATCGCCAGGCGCTCGGCGTTTTTCTGAAAGAACAACTCACCGGCAATGCCGTCCGGCGCGCGCACCAACGCGACTGGCCGCTCGTTGAGTTGCGGCAGAATCCATTCGGCAACACTGGCGTAATACTCGGCGAGTTGCATTTTCGTGGTGCCGCTGACGGCATCGATCACCCGGTCGGGATGGGTAATGCGCACTTTGCCGTCGGCCAGTCCGAGTTGCGACGGTGCCGCTTCAGCTTTGCTCACCGCGGCTTTTTTTGCCGGTTTCTTTGCAGCGGTTTTCGGCTCAGAAGTCTTCACGGGTTTCGCTCGCTCCTCAGTGATGTCCTTGGCCGGTTTGTCATCGCGCAGACCATGAAACACGGCGTGGCGCACCGAGCCGTCCTTGGTCATTTCTGCGAACGCCACTTCGGCCAGCAGCTTGGGTTTCAGCCAGTGCACGCCTTTGGCCTCGAAGCCACTGGGCGGGTTGACCACGGCTGCTTTCTTCGCCTGCAAGGGTTTCAGTTGCGCGAGGATGCTTTTCAACGTGGCTTCGTTGAACCCAGTGCCGACCTTGCCGGCGTAGCGCAATTCGCCGCTATCACGATCATGCAGGCCCAACAGCAAAGCGCCGAACGCACTGCGCGAACCTTTCGGATCGGTGTAGCCGACGACCACAAATTCCTGCCGATGCTTGCACTTGAGTTTGATCCAATCGCCGCTGCGCCGTGACACATACGGCGAGCCGAGACGTTTGCCGATCAAGCCTTCCATCTGCATCTGGCAAGCGCTGTTGAGCAACGCATCCGGGGTTTCGTCGAACGCCTCGGAGTAGCGCAACAACGGATTTTTCTGCGCGCCGAGGATCGTCGCCAGGGCGGCGCGGCGTTCTTCCACCGGCACTTCGCGCAGATCGACGCCGTTGAGATACGGCAGATCGAACAGGTAATAGAGAATGTTGCCACTGCGCCCGACCTCGAAGGCGTTTTGCAGGGCCTGAAAATCCGGCACGCCGTGTTCGTTGGCCACCACCATTTCACCGTCGAGCCAAGCCGACTCCAGCCCCAGCGCAGCGAGCGCTTCGGCCTGTTGCGGCAGTTTGTGCGTCCAGTCATGGCCATTGCGGGTGAACAGTTGCACTTGATCATGATCGATGCGCGCCATGATCCGGTAACCGTCGAACTTGATCTCGTAGCTCCACTCACCTTCGGGCGCGCTGTCGACCAGCGTGGCCAATTCCGGTTTGAGCTGGGCGGGAATTTTCGCCTTGTGCGCGCCGGTCAGCGTGCCCGAGGCTTTCTTGCGTGGTTTGGCAGCAGGCTTGTCCAGCGGTTTGACCTGCTTGGCGGCAAGCTTGGGTTTATCGACCAACGTACGTTCACTGAGCACGCTGTCTGGCTCGGCGAGCAAAACATCGTAATCATCTTGCGGGCGAGCGGCGGTGTCCTGATGTTTGATCAGGAACCAGTTTTCCTTTTTGCCCGGCATGTGCGTGCGCACCAGATTCCAGATCCCGCCGAGTTTCTCGCCCTGCAATTCGAACTTGAGCTTGCCTTTGGCGTAGGCTTTTTGCGGGTCTTCCAGTGGAATCCACACGCCGCGATCCCAGACAATCACATCACCGGCGCCGTAATGCCCTTCCGGAATACTGCCCTCGAACGTCGCGTAATCGAGCGGATGGTCTTCAACATGCACAGCCAGGCGCTTGACTTTGGGGTCGAGCGACGGCCCTTTCGGCACCGCCCAGCTCTTCAACGCGCCATCGAGTTCGAGGCGAAAGTCATAATGCAGGTGCGAGGCGTCGTGCTTCTGAATGCAGAACTGCAAGGCGGAATCGGCGGCTTTTTTCTTGCCGGCGCGTTTGACTGCAGCCGGTTCGGAGGTCGCCGAAAAATCGCGCATGCGGTTGTAGTCTTCGAGGTTTCTGCTCATTGCGCACCTGCCTTGCTTCAGCCCATTCGGGTCACAGTCAATGCGACCACGGCAATTCGGTCGACCCGTTGATAGCCGGGGTTGACCAACTCTTCGCCGAACACATCCGGATCGATTTCCCGGTAGGTCCAGCCAAAGCGCTGTTCATCGAGACGCGGCAGCACGGTGTCGAGAAAAGGATCGCGGCCATCGACCATCGCCACGCCGGTATACAGCAGCAGCGAACCGCCCGGCGCGAGCCGATTGAGCGCCTGCTCGACGATGCGCAACGACAGCCCGGCGCCGAGCGTGCCGCCGCCGTGCCGGTAGGCCCGCGCGGCGGGATCAGCCATGTACGGCGGGTTGGCGACAATCAGATCGAACTCGCCCTCGACGTTTTGCAGCAGGTCACTGTGTTGGGCTTCGACGTTGGCAACTTCCGCCAATGCCGCGTTGATCGTGGTCAGGCGCAGCGCGGCGGGATTGATATCCAGTGCCAGCACCTGCGCTTCGCGGCGGGCACGGCCAATCAGGATAGCGCCCACGCCGGCGCCACAGCCAATGTCCACGGCGCGATGGATGGGCGCGAAATTCTGCTGCAAATGGGCATGGATCAGCTGTGCGAACCGGTAAGTGTCCGGGCCGAAAAACACCGAGTCGGCGGCCTCAGTGGGAAACGCCGAATGCACAAACAGCAAATCGTCCAGGCTCGACCAGCGCACCCGGCTCTTGAGATGGCCTTCGTACGAATCGATGACTTGGGCGTCTTCCAATTGCCGCTGTTCGTCGGCCGATAACAAGCCCGGCTCGAAAGGCCGGGACCACCCGAAAACATCGCGCAAGGAGTCGGCAAACTGGCCTTCGTCGCGCTCGTTGACCCGCTGGTGGGTCAGCGGCGTCGGCGTGATAAACCGATAGCCGTCAGCCTGCAGGCGCCGGCCTAATTGCAACAGCGCAAGGTCATGGGTGGACAGCTGTTCTTCCTGACTCATTGAGGATTTCCTTAAGGCAAACGAGATTTGAGTTCGATGAACCGGCGGGTGGCGAGCAGCCCGGCTGGATGCGCATGTCTGGCCGGTGCAAGCCACGGGATGAGCGTGGCCATTTGTGCGTGCGTGTCCTGGCCTTGCAGGGCTTCGTTGAGGATTTGCACGTCGGGATCCTGCTCCGGCACTTCGATCGGTGCGTTCGAAGCAGCGTGGCGACGTAGCGCAGCAGGTTTCTTCGCTGGCTGCCAATCGCCAGCAATCCAGTCATGCACCAGTTGTTTCTCATAGGCGCTGAACACGCCGAACATCGCTGCGCCGTCGCCATCGATCAACTGCCAGAAGCGACTCGCCTGAGGGTCTTCGTGGCGCTTGATCCAGCCCTTGTTCTGCAGGGCCTGGAGAAAACCGGGCAAATGCTCCGGTTCGGCGAGCCACTGATTGACGGTTTTGCCTTCGAAACGGCAGTAGTCCGAGTGCATGTGCTGGGCGAATGGGCATTTGCGTTCAAGCATCGCCAGCAACTCGCGCTCCAGATCGAAACCTTCGATGATTGCGCGACTGCCTTGCCCCAAATCATTCAGTCGGTAGCCCTGTGATACCCGCCGTAGAAAATCGGCGCGATCCGCTTCCAGCGGCATCAGATCGAGCACCGCTTGTACGGCTTTTTGCGCATGACCGGTGCTGGCGTTATCGATGGTGACGTGGAGGGTGAAATAGTACGGATCGATGCCCAGTTCAGTGAGTTCGAAACTGCTGATCAGCAGGTGCAGCGGCAGTTGCTCATAGCCGAGGTTGTAGCCGATCGCCTCGGGCAACATCTCATCGCCGCAAGCGCCGAGCGCCAGTTGCAGCGCGCCCTGCAGATAACGTTCGTCGAGGATCGGGCTAGCGTGATCGAGGTCATGTTCGGCGAGCAGCTTGCGGTAGATCACCACATGATTTTGCGCCGGATTGCCTTCGCCCAGTTCCTCCAGATAGGTGCAGAGCAAACCGCTGAAGCGCGGATCGCGCCAGTGTTGCAGCAAGCCATACAGCCACGCGCCGTCAACCAGTTTGGTCGGCGCTACGGCTTGCAGGAAATACAACGCCTGCGCCTTACTGGCGAAAAATTGCCGCGGCCCCCCGGCCTTGCGCTGTTGCAGATAGTCGGCGTACTGACGGGCAACATCGGCGCTGTGCGCGGCGACCCAGTCGTGCCAAGTGGAAGGATCTTGCGGCAGTTCTTCAGGCAATGCGGCGGCGAGCTGCAACTGCTCATCCAGGAATGATTGCGCCAGCGCCCGCGAATCATCCTCGCGCAGCAACCTTTCATAAATGCTCCGGATATTCCCGGCGGCATCGATCGCTTTGAGTTGGGTGGGTGCAGCTTGCAGTCGTGTCAGGACAGTCATGGCAGTGTTCTCGGTCAATTGGCAGGACGCTGTTTCGTACGCCTCTACAGCAGCAGAGGCGTAGCGCCTGCGAAAAATTCAATCGACGTGAAAATTGCCCGGACGGACGGCACGGTCATCGTCCTGCGCGGGCGACTGCCTACCTTGTTCGTAGATTCGCTGCACTTGCGCGAATATCTCCGTGATTGGCCGGTGTGGCTGACGCTTTTGCAGTTGCCGCACCTGATCGCTCAGGCGCAGCAGTTCTTCGCTTGGCTTCGCCCACTGCTCGGGCGGCAACGGCTCCGACCACTCGCGCATGACCTCGGGCAGCGCCTGTTTGCCGATCTTTTCGAGGCGGCGCACTTCCCATTCGACGAGGCGGTTGGGAATCGTCCACAAGGTCATGACGTGATAGAGGTACCAGAAAAAGCCCGACAGCCTCGTTCGCGTGCCTTCGCGGATTTGCTGGTGCATGCGCGCGCGGGCGTTGCGGAAGGTGTGCAGGCCTTCGTGGGGTGGGTCGTCGGGGCCTTGCAGGTCTTGCAGGACCTGGATGGATTTCAGGTCGTTGACTTCGTATTCCATATAGCCGCGAATGGCCTCCCAATGGCTGATCGCGAGCGGCAAACCTGCGCAGGGGAATTCGAGGCTGGTGAGGATTTCGCCGTGGTAGAAACCGATGCCCATACCGTATTGGCGATGGATGCCGTATTGGGTCGCGCCTTGGGCTTCGATGATCCAGGCGGAGAGCGATTCCCACGGGACGAAGATGGGTTCGGTGGCGCCTGCGAGCATGAAACAGACTTCGCGGCGTTGGCGGTTGAAGCGGGTCGGGATGATGTGGGCGCGTTTTTTGTGGTTGTGGTGCCAGACTCCTAAGCAGATCACAAGAATCAGAAAACCAGTTTGCAATGCGAGCACGTTAGTTTCCTCGAAGATCTCGTCTACGTAGACCCAACTGGTTTCCCAACCATCACCAAACATCAGCCCAAGAAAACCGCCTATCAATGGAAAGAGAAAGGCCACTGAAAAAGAAAGACTGAATGAGCCACCCAAAATTACTTGCCATGAAAAGACTTGGGGTGATCCCAATCCAAAATCCATATACACATCATCCAGCTTACCGATATGCGGGCCGTACGGTGGCATTGGTGTTGGCAATGGCAGCGGCGCGAGATAAGTAACCTTTCCACTTTGAAATGTCTCCGTGTCTCCGGCTTTTCGAGGTTGATCAATCTGCGAGCTAACTAATGGCTTATTCGGCATGATCGGCTAGCTCCAGATACTGGGTTTCAACGAGCAATACCGGTGGTTTCTCTTTAACCAACTCCGGCGCAACCACTGAAAAATGACCATCCCCCCTAGGATCTAAATGGATTACGCGGGTCCGCGACGCCCACTCGCCTTTGGCGTTCACGCTCTGAATACAGACTGCCAGTTCCAGCGTTTCTTTCGCTGGAGTGAATTCAAAGCTCGGGTCCACCGGGTACTGAAGGCAGAGGACCAATCCCTTCGTCGTAGACTCAACAATCCTCACGCTGCTGACGACCTCATCGCTGATGACATCCTTGCGTTCACGCAGCGTCCCTCGACTATGCAAAGGAACGGAAACAAGGTGCGCACCGAGGCCTAACCGATATTTCGATTTGCCGCCAAGAGGAGGTAGGAGATCGCTCAGCGTCAGTCTTGGCAGCACCAGATGGATATCGCTGGGCTTGGCTTTGAACAGCACGTTTTTCAGCCAGGAATCATGGGAGTTTGGACCAAGTTGGGCGTAAGGCGCATGGATCAAAAATGCCAGATAACTCTGATAGTCATCCAACGAGTGATCGCCGCGCATCTCGGCATCCCGACTCCAAGGTGTAATTTTCAGCCATTTATCGTGAGCACTGAGGTTGTAGCGGTTGTATAGCCAAGTACCACTGAGTTCCAAAACGGTGAATAACGCACCCGCCAGATTAAAGCGGAAAAATACGCTAGAAAGACGTGTGCCGGCCGCGGCCCAAGCGGCTGTACGTGCAGCCTGATTTGGAGCAGTCAATACAGTGAAAGTGGCGTGAACGGTATGACTCAGCCCGTAAGCGTTAACCGTTACCATACCGCCAGCACCTAATGTGGTTAGCGCGGCGGCATCCTGCGCCGATTGATTTCCACTGCGAATCGCCTGCTGCCAATTTTGTTGCTGTTTTTTTAAGCTGACCGCTGAAGACACCAAACCAAAGCTATAAGTGAAGAAGCCTAATCCAATATGCAGTTTGCCCATTTGCACATGTACATTCTGCAAGGCCTGGGGTTGAAAGCCTGCTACAAGCAACGTACTACGCGCCTTCAACGCGGTATCCGCAAGGCTCTGCGCAGCGGTAAATCCAGCGGCCCCCGTCGCGGCTACCGCTTCGGCAAATGGTTTCCACACCCGCTCATTTCTGGCCTGCCTACGCACTTCACGGAATACCCCCACCAAATTCACCACCTGCACCAAAACCACCACCAACCCCATCCCCTCCGTCTTCACCAGACTCCCCGCCGACACCCCACTCACCCCCATCCGAATATTCCCCAACAAACTCCTCAACTCACCCTGCTGCGCCGGCGGAAACACCACCGTCACCCCGGCCCGCGCGGGCGTGGCGCCGTACAGTCCAGCCGAGCGATCCGGTAATTCCTCAATCGGGCTCAATGCCGCAGCCAAGCGTCCTTCAAACACGTTCAATTGCGCCCGCACCCGCACGATTTCTTCCTGCAACTCCACCGCCCGCGGCGTTTTGTGGCCCGGCCGGTTTTTGTTATGGGTGATCTGGTTGCGTTCACGGTTGAGGGTCTTCAGGTATTCGCGTTCCCGCAGCAGTTCCTTGATCGCCGCTTGCAGTGCGGATTGTTCCGCCGGGCTGGCGACTGTGAAGGTCACGCCGCTGGTTTTTGCGGCGTCGAACAGACGTAGACGCAAGGCTTTGGGCAGGCGCTGGAACAGTTCTTCCAGCTCGGGGATTTTTTCGCCTGAGAGGTCGAAACCTTCCAGTGCGCGGTTCAGACCGAGGTTCAGCGCCGGGCTGTAGGTGTCCTGCACCGCGTCGGCGATGGCACGGGTGGGTTCGGGTAAATCGTCCAGGGCCGGCAGGTGCGGCTGTTCAATGCTCTTCAGTTTCGCCAGCCAGTCCGGCAGGTTGTTGAACATCGCCATGCCGGCGTTGAACAGCGGCGAATACTGCCCCGCCTGCTGGGTTTGCAGACGCAGTGGCAAGGTGTAGAACACGGTTCGGGTCAGCTCCGGGTGTTGCTCCAGATAACCGAGCATTTTCTCGCTTGCTTCGTCGCTGCGGCACAGATCCTTGAGGCAGGCGTATTCGGCGCTGAAGGCCTGGGGGAGTTGTGCTGAGACTTGCGCGTCGTAATACCACGCGGAACGATGAAAATGACCGGCGACCAGCAATTGCGTGCGGTCGGCGGTGATGCGCTCGAGCAGACGGTTCCAGCGGCCGAGGTTGTCGCGATGACGGTTCAACACCTCGTCCATCGCCGGGCGGTCGATCAGGTCGTTGATGCCGCGTTTACCGCTGAGGATCGGGCCGTCAAGCACGTCGCGCATGCGCCGGTCCTGATCCTTGCCGAGTTGCACCAGCGCCGAAAGATGCCGCTCGACGAAGTCATCCGGGGCGACTTCAACAAAATACGCGCGCGTGTAAAAACGCCGGTCGGCTTCGGCGGTGACGCGAGCGTGGGCGCTGAAATCCGGGGCGACGCCGTCAAAATGGTTCAGCGCCAGCGATTCATCAAGCGCTTTTTCGCGCAGCGCCTGAAGTTCAGCTGATGCAGCGTCGGAGGCAGGCTCAACCTTGCCGCCCTGGTTTAAATATTCAACAAGCGCCTTGCGCGTATTTTCCCGATCCGGCTCGGGCAACTGCTCCAGCTCGGCATAAAAAGCCTTGGCTCGCGGATCTTCACTGGCCTTGGCCAGACTCTCAAAATCCTCGGCACCGAGTTGGCTCAGGGACTCGATGTAGCTGGCCAGCAGATAATCGCGCTCGTTGTTGTCGGTGTTGCTCCACTCAGCGACCCAGCCGACCAAGACATCCTGATACTCGGCCAGATCGCGCATCACCCCCAAATCATCATTGACCAGCAAAAACAGCGTGTCGTCCTGATAAGGCCCGCGCACCCGACCGAGGAATTCACCGATGTGCGCCGCACGAAACCGTTGCGGGTTTTCCCACAGATAAGGTTCGCGCTCGTGCTCGGGGGCATCGCTGACCTGCACCGCCGGCATCCGTGTCGCGTCGAGATCGGCTAAAAGCTCAGTCCCGACCACCACTTCTGCCAGCCAGCGTTTAGTCTGCTCGACGGTGAGCAAATCCTTGCCGCCCACCACGCAGTTCACTGGCCCGAGATCGACCGCCTGCATGAAATGCTCGCGCTCCTCAGTGCTGTCGAGCACCTGACGGCATTTGGCCGCGCTCAGTTGCACCTCGGCAAAGTTCACGTACAGAGTGCTTTTACGGGAGAAAATCAGCGCCGGTCGTTCCTCGATAACGGCGCGCTGATCTTCGGTAACGGTTTTGCCCTGGTGCAGCAATGCCGTGATGATCCCGTCGAGCACGCGGTACTCGTACAACTCGCCGTTCAAGCTGTCGATGATGTACAGCCAGCCGTCGCGCAACCGGCGAATGCCCATTGGCCGTGCGGTCAGGGCATACGGCAATTGCAATTCGGCAGCCGGGTCGTGGGGTCTTTCTACCAAGCCATAGGCGAGCGGCAGCAACTGCACATGCGTTTGCCGCAATGGGCAGAAGTCGAGAGAGCCGAAGGTTTTTTTGGAGGCTGCGGCGGCATCAAGGATGGCGGGATGGGTTTTGAACATGCACAGTTCCCAGTCTCTTTTTGAGACCGGGAACTGTGCATGTATCGAAAATTTACCGCAGTCAGACGTTGCTGGATATTGCGTAGGACGCGATCGGTCAGGACGAGGCCTACACCATGGAACTCAAAATCCTACAGAGATTACTTCGGATACCACCCAGCGAAGCCCAACGTGGACTGTCATGCCGATCCCTTGGCCTGCTGCTCCAGATGCACCTGCAGATCCGGATCGATCTGCAACGCGGCCGCCAGTTCATCGAGGTAGCGGCGTTCGGCGTCTTGCTGGTCGTCCACCAGCATCACGCTGGCCAGGTACATTTCGGCGGCGACGGCCGGATCGCCTTGGGCCGACTGGGCGACTTCGGCGGGGTCCAGCGGCTTGGCCACCTCGGCATCGAGCCATTGCTGCAATTGCGGATCATCGGTGTGCTTGCCGATCTCGCTGCTGATCAGGTGTTTCTCGGCTTCATCGATGCGCCCGTCTGCCTTGGCCGCAGCGATCAGGGCGCGCAGCACGGCGTGGCTGTGCTCTTCGACTTCGGGGCCGGCGAGCAGGTTGGCGGTTTGCGGTATCTGCTGCGGCGCCGCGCTGGCCTGACTGCGTTGCCAGGCTTGATAGGCTTGGTACGCCATCATCCCCAGCGACGCGAGCGCTGCGTAATTGCTCCCGCCGGAACGGCTTTGCGTGCCGCCGCCCAATGCGCCGCCGAGGTCGCCGCCCGCGCCACCGCCCAGCAAACCTCCCAGCAGCCCGCCTAACCCGCCAAGCCCGCCAGCAGAGCCACCGCCAGCGCGGCCGACATTCGAACCGCCGCCCCCGAGCAGACCGCCGAGCAAGCCACCGAGTCCACCCAGACCGCCACCGGCCGAGGCGCTGCTTTGTTGTCCCGCCGAGGCTTGGCCTCTTAACAGTTGTTCAAGCAAATCAGTGGTGTTCATAGCGTCATCCTCAAGGCTGGCAGTGACTGCGTCTGGCAACTCTAGACCCCTGCGGCCATAGCGCCAGCACCGTTTGGCTGACACCCTCAACCTTGCGCTGACCGGCCCGCGATTTTTTCCATGGGCCAGCTAAGATTCAAGGGTGGTGAACCTTATCCCGGCCAGACCGGTCGATAGCTGCAACCCCGACCCGGTTTGCCGGCGCCCTTGTGCCCAAGGGTAATACCCGGCTTGCTTCACTTTCTGGAGAACGCCCCCGTGATATCGACCGTACACATCGCCAGGCTCAAAGCATGGGGCGCCCATGGTTTTACCGCGACCGGCGTGGTCACCGCCTTCCTGGCCACCCTCGCCCTGCTGGAAAACCAACCGACCCACTGCCTGATGTGGCTGGGCGTGGCGCTGATTGTCGACGGCCTCGACGGCGCCTTGGCGCGCAAGGTCAACGTGCAATCGGTGCTGCCGAGTTTCGACGGCTCGATCCTTGATCTGGTGATCGATTACCTGACGTACGTATTCATTCCGGCCCTGTTTATCTATCGCTACATTCCGCTGCCGGATTACACCCTGCTGCTCACCGTGTCGACGATCCTGGTGTCGTCGCTATTCTGTTTCTGCAACGTCAACATGAAGAGCAAGGACAACTACTTCGTCGGCTTCCCGGCGGCGTGGAATGTGGTGGCGCTGTGTCTGTATATCATCGGCCCAGGGCCGTGGATCACCTTCCTGACCGTGATCGGCCTGGCACTGCTGACGGTGACGCGGATGAAATTCCTGCACCCGTTCCGCGTGCGCCGGTTCATGCCGATCAACATTGCGGTGACGGCGATCTGGCTGCTGTGCAGTTTGTCGCTGGTGCTCAATCACCCGGTGATCAATCCGCTGGTGATGGGCCTGTGGCTGCTGATGTCGGCTTACTTTCTGGGGATCTGCATCTGGCGCACAGCGCTGGAGTGGTTTGATCGCTAGCTGAGCCACTGTGGGAGCGAGCTTGCTCGCGAGGAAGGAGTCTCAGGCGACATTTTCGTCGAATGACACACCGCATTCGCGAGCAAGCTCGCTCCCACATTTGATCTCCAGCAATGACGGAGCCGCGCCGTCATCAGCGTTTGCTGATCACCACCTCCAAATACTCACTCGGCACCACCAGCGATCCCTCCCCCGCCCGATTCATCCGATTGAGCAAATCCGTCAGATCACGCTCCAGCGCCTGCCCGACTTCCGGTGACAACACTGCGAAAGCCTTGTGCACCGGGCCGTACCAGTGGCGGAAAATATCGATGAAATGCGCGGCCGAGCGATAGCGAAAATTGAACTCGCGCCGGGTCACTCGCACGAGAAATTCGCGGTCATCGAAATGCTTGTGCAGCCAGGCGTCCGAACCCCAGTTCGAGGGCGGCTGTGCCCCCGCCGGCGGGGGCAAGTGCTGGCCGAGAGTCTTGAACATCTGCCCGACGAACCCTTCCGGGGTCCAGTTGGCCAGACCGATACGACCGCCACGACGACAGACCCGTCCCAGTTCGCCAGCGGCTTTGACCTGATCCGGCGCGAACATCACGCCGAAGGTCGACAGTACCGCGTCGTAACTTTCATCGGCGAACGGCAAGGCTTCGGCGTCGGCGACCTGAAAAATCACGTCCAGATGTTCGGCCCGCGCCCGGTCCTGCCCGCGTTCCAGCAGCGCCGCGACGTAATCGGTAGACGTTACCCGACAGCCCCGCCGCGCGGCCGCCAGCGACGCGTTTCCATTACCGGCGGCGACATCCAGCACTTCCTCATCGCAACGTAAATCGCAGGCTTCAGCGAGGGTTTCACCGACGATTTGCAACGTGGTGCCGATCACAGCGTAATCGCCGCTGGCCCAAGCGACTTTCTGGCGTTCTTTCAAGGCAGTGAGGTCAATCGGCGTACTCATGCAAGCGCACTCCGCTACAGAGGGGGAAGCTGTCCTATGACAACCTCGCGTTCTTGATGTGACAGAGTCGACTGTGGCCCTGCTCGCCCACTATCGCGCCGAGGCCACCCGGCGTCCTTGCCAATCGTCCGGCAAGCCCGCAAAAAACTGGCTTTGCCGATGAGCGGCAGGAATCTGTAAAGCCGCTGCAACACCCGCTGGATTGCCAGCGCGGGTGGAATGGTTTCTGATGCTCGCTCACGTATCGACGGGCTCGACTGATGTCACTGCAACTGGATTGGCTTGCCGCACACTTGCACCATAGCGATCGCTATGCCGAATGGATTCACCAACAGTTTCACTACGAATACGCGCATCAGCCGTTGGCCGAGTGGCAACGCGAATTTGCCGCCGGGCAAAGCAATGGTGACTGGCCGTGCCTGATCGCCATGGACGGTGAACGGCTGGTCGGTGGCGCAGCGCTGGCCCGCGATGATCTATCCCATCGGCCCGACCTCGGCCCTTGGCTGGCGTGCGTGTTCGTCAGCCCCGAGGCGCGTGGCCAAGGCCTAGCAGAACAGCTGATCGAAAGAATCTGTCAGGAAGCCAAAAGCCGCGGCTTTGCCCGTTTGTATCTGCATACCCAGAGCAAACAGGACTATTACGCCAAACGCGGCTGGCAGGTGTTGGAACGCTTTCGCGCTTGGGACAACGAGCAATGGCTCATGGTCCGCGACCTCTGAGCCATTGCTTGTTCATTCAGGCGGCTGGAGCTTTGGCCTCGTCCAGCAATTGCCGGATCATTTGCTCCTGAGCCTCATAGCGTCCTTCGCCAAAGTGGCTATAGCGCACTTGACCTTGGGCGTCGATCAGGTAATGCGCCGGCCAGTATTGGTTATCGAAGTGGCGCCAGATCGCGTAGTCGTTGTCGATGGCCACCGGGTAGGTGATGCCGAGTTTTCTCACCTGATCCTTGACGTTGTCGATGATGCGCTCGTAACCGTATTCGGGCGTGTGTACGCCGATCACCACCAGGCCGTCCTTCTGGTACTTTTTCGCCCAGTCCTTGACGTAGGGCAAGGTGTGTTGGCAGTTGATGCAGTCGTAGGTCCAGAAGTCCACCAGCACCACTTTGCCACGCAGCGACTCTGCGCTCAGTTCTGGTGAGTTGAGCCATTGCACAGCTCCCGCCAATGAAGGCATCACGCCTTGGGCTTCGTCCTTCAATGAGTCGGCGCGGACTTTGCTGACAAGGTAGTCGACCACTTTCGGCGCGTTTTCCAGAACGTTTTTCTCGACGCTGGCAACGCCTTCGGAGGACGTGCTCGCCAGCAGGGTTTTATCCGCGCCGGTCGCAATCACCGCGACGGTGGCGAGCACCGCGACACCCATACCCCGGCGCAACCAACCGGTGAAGGGGATCGAGGGTTTCAGCCGGTTGACCAGACCGCGCCCGGCAAAAATCAATGTCCCCAGCGACAGCGCACTGCCCGCGCCATAAGCCAGCAACAACAGACTGGTCTGCGCGTTGGCACCTTGCACAATGGCGCCAGTCAGAATCACCCCGAGAATCGGCCCGGCGCACGGTGCCCACAGCAGGCCGGTGGCCACGCCAAGCATGATCGAGCCCAGCGGCCCGGCGCGTTGGCGGGTGTCCTGATCGAGGCGGTTGCCCAGCGCTACAAAAGGCCGGGTCAGCCAATCGCCAACGCGTGCCGACATCAGCGACAAGGCAAACAGTGCCATGACGATCAAGGCAATGTGGCGGCCAGTGTTGCTGGCCTGAATCACCCACTCGCTGCTGACCACGGCCAGACTGGAAATCAGCGCAAACGTCAGCGCCATGCCGCCCAGCGTCAGCAGGATGGCGGAACGTGTGCGGTTGGCGCCAGCGAACAGAAACGGCACCACTGGCAGGATGCAGGGACTGAGGACGGTCAGCAGACCGCCCAGAAATGCGATGAGATACATAGGGATCACCTTCAAATGTGGACAGAAGTCGGATGCCCATTTGAGGCTCGGGAGGTATCGTGCCTGTGTCAGCGAAGATCATATTCAGCTGGTTTTTGCATCTGTGTGTATCCGCTATTCGCCCAGATACACTGCAATACAAAGGCAGGCAGGCGTGTGGTTAACGGCGCTATAGACTGCACGGCACTCCCCTTCTGACAGAGGCTTGAACCGATGGAACATGTCGATCACATTCTCATCGTCGACGACGACCGCGAGATCCGCGAGCTGGTCGGCAATTACCTGAAGAAAAACGGCCTGCGCACCACGGTGGTCGCCGATGGCCGGCAGATGCGCAGTTTTCTCGATGCCAACACCGTCGACCTGATCGTGCTCGACATCATGATGCCCGGCGACGATGGCCTGCAGCTGTGTCGCGAATTGCGCGTGGGCAAACACAAGGCCACGCCGGTGCTGATGCTCACCGCGCGCAATGATGAAACCGACCGCATCATCGGTCTGGAAATGGGCGCTGACGATTACCTGACCAAGCCCTTTGCCGCCCGTGAATTGCTCGCGCGGATCAACGCCGTGCTGCGCCGTACACGCATGTTGCCGCCCAACCTGGTGGTCACCGAGGCCGGTCGGTTGCTGGCCTTCGGTCGCTGGCAACTGGACACTTCAGCACGTCATCTGCTCGACAGCGACGGCACTTTGGTTGCGCTCAGCGGCGCCGAATATCGCCTGCTGCGGGTATTTCTCGATCATCCGCAGCGGGTGCTCAGTCGCGATCAATTGCTCAATCTGACCCAGGGCCGCGAGGCTGATCTGTTCGACCGGTCGATTGATCTGCTGGTCAGCCGCTTGCGCCAGCGCTTGCTCGACGATGCCCGCGAACCGGCCTGCATCAAGACCGTACGCAGCGAAGGCTACGTGTTTTCGCTGCCGGTGGAGATCATTGAGGCGTCGGCATGAGCTTCAGGTTGCAGTGGCCGCGAACGCTGGCATCACGCTTGTCGCTGATTTTTCTGATCGGGCTGATCCTCGCCCAGGCGCTGTCGTTCGGCGCGCAGTATTACGAGCGTTACCAAAGCGCCAGAAACACCATGCTTGGCACCCTCGAAACCGATGTTTCGACGTCCATCGCGATCCTCGATCGCTTGCCCGCCGTCGAGCGTCCCGACTGGCTCAAGCGTCTGGCCCGAACCAATTACGGCTATCTGCTGAACGAGGGTGACACCGGCACACCGATCAACCTCAGCGATGCACCGGTGACGGTGACCTCGATCAATGATGCGCTCGGCGACCGTTACTCGCTGACCTTCAGCGACATTCCCGGGCCAAAGCGACACTTTCAGGGGCATCTGCGCTTGAGCGACGGCAGCCCGGTGACCATCGACGTGCGCCCGGCGATGGCACCGCTGTCACCGTGGTTGCCCGTGGTGCTGCTTGGGCAATTGGCGCTGTTGATCGCCTGCACCTGGCTGGCCGTGCGCATCGCCCTGCGTCCGCTGAGCCGTCTCGCCAACGCCGTGGAAACCCTCGATCCCAACGCCCATCCGATCCATCTCGACGAGCAAGGCCCGCGCGAAGTGGCCTACGCGGCGCGGGCGTTCAATGCGATGCAGGCGCGCATTGCCGCGTACCTGAAGGAACGCATGCAGTTGCTGGCGGCGATTTCCCACGACCTGCAAACGCCGATCACGCGGATGAAACTGCGCGCGGAATTCATGGATGAATCGGCGGAGAAGGACAAACTGTGCAATGACCTCGGCGAGATCGAGCATCTGGTGCGCGAGGGCGTGGCTTATGCGCGCAGCATCCACGGGGCCACCGAGGAGAGTCGGCGCATCGACATGGATGCATTTCTCGACAGCCTGGTGTTTGACTATCAGGACATGGACAAGAACGTGCTGCTCAGCGGTAAAAGCCGCGCCGTGATCCATACCCGTCCGCAGGCCTTGCGTCGGGTGCTGGTGAACCTGACCGACAACGCCTTGAAGTTCGCTGGCGCCGCGCATCTTGAGGTTGAAGCCCACGATGCCAGCCTGTCCGTAAAAGTCATGGATCGCGGCCCGGGCATTGCCGAAGAAGAGTTAGCCCGCGTCATCGAACCGTTTTACCGCGTGGAAAACTCGCGCAACCGCAGTACCGGCGGAACCGGACTGGGCCTGGCAATCGCCCAGCAACTGGCCTTGGCCCTTGGCGGCTCGCTGACCCTCAGCAACCGCGAAGGTGGCGGGTTGTGTGCTGAACTCAAGTTGCCCCTTCATTTCTGAATCACAACAATTTCCCTGTGGGAGCGAGCCTGTCGCGAAGGCGTCCCGGCAGCAACATTCGCTTCACTGACACACCGGTTTCGCGAGCAGGCTCGCTCCCACAGGGGAGAGTGTTAAAGCCTGCAGCCCGCCAGAGTCGGGCTAAACTCAGTCATTACCCAGTCGAGGGGGACGCAGGACTCCTGCTGTGCCCTGCCCATATCCGTGACCACCGCCGGTGGCGCCTGCCTCGACCCTCAACGCCGCCGGACGGTGATCCTGTTTCAGGAGCACACGTGATGGATGAGGCCCGACTCAACGAATTCATGGGCAAACTGGTCAACGACATGGGCGGCGCGGCGATGCTGGCCAATGTCATCGTCGGCGAAGAACTCGGACTCTATCGAGCCATGGCCGACAGCCAACCGATCAGCCCCGAAGCCCTCGCCGCGAAAACCACCTGCAACCCCCGTTTGGTCCGCGAATGGCTCAGCGCCCATGCGGCGTCCGGCTACATGGAACACCGCGACGGCGAGTTCCGCTTGCCCGAGGAACAGGCCCTCGCGCTGGCCGTGGAAGATTCCCCGGTCTACGTCGCTGGTGGTCTTGGGGTGGTGGCATCGTTTTTCCACGACAAGGACAAACTGGTCAAAGCCATGCGCGGCAACGGCGCCCTGCCCTGGGGCGATCACCATCCATGCATGTTCACTGGCACCGAACGGTTTTTCCGCCCCGGTTACAAAGGTCACCTGATCGCCGAATGGCTGCCGGCGCTGGACGGCGTCGTTGCAAAACTGGAAGCCGGGGCCAAGGTTGCCGACGTCGGCTGCGGCCATGGTGCGTCAACGGTGATCATGGCTCAGGCGTTTCCCAGATCGAGCTTCATCGGCTTCGATTACCACGCGCCGTCGATCACCGTGGCGACCCAGCGCGCCGAAGAAGGTGGCGTTAACAAACGGGCGACATTCTTTCAGGGCACGGCGAAAAACTATCCCGGCGATGACTACGATCTGATCTGCTATTTCGACTGTCTGCACGACATGGGTGACCCGGTCGGCGCCGCGCGGCATGCCTACGACTCGCTGAAGGATGACGGCACAGTGTTGCTGGTCGAACCGTTCGCCAACGACACGCTCGACGACAACATCAACCCGGTGGGACGGTTGTTTTACGCGGCATCGACGTTTATTTGCACGCCGAACTCGCTGTCTCAGGAAGTCGGCCTCGGCCTCGGTGCGCAGGCCGGTGAGTTGCGCCTGCGCAAAGTGTTCACGGAAGCGGGCTTCAAACACTTTCGCCGCGCCACGCAAACGCCGTTCAACCTGATTCTGGAGGCGCGCAAGTAACGGCCGCGGGCCGCGTGCTAACCTGCTGGCTCCGACCCTTGCGGAGCGCCGACCATGCTCGACAGCCCGACCCGCGCACACCTCGACACCCTGCATCAGGCGATGGCCAATGGCGATTTTCTGGTACTGACCGGCGCTGGCATCAGCACGCCCTCAGGCATCCCGGATTACCGCGACAGCGACGGTGTCCGCCGTGGTCGGCAGCCGATGATGTATCAGGAATTCCTCGCGGCTCCAGAGTCGCGCCGTCGTTACTGGGCGCGGGCCATGCTCGGCTGGCCGCGGGTGCGTCAGGCGCAACCGAACGCGGCGCACGAGGCGCTGGCCAGTTTGCAGAACCATGGGCTGATCAGCCATTTGATCACGCAAAACGTCGACACCCTCCACGACCAGGCCGGCAGCCAAGACGTGATCGAATTGCACGGCAGCCTGCATCGGGTGCTGTGTCTGGATTGCGGTCAGCGCAGTGAGCGCGATGCGATCCAGCGCCTGATGGAGCAGCACAATCCGTATCTGGCCGGGGTCGACGCGGTGCAGGCACCGGATGGCGATACCCTCCTCGACCCGGCCTTCGAGGCACGCTTTCAGGTGCCGCACTGCCCGTATTGCGCGGGCGAGCGGATGAAACCCGATGTGGTGTTTTTCGGTGAGAACGTCGCACCACCGACTGCCGCCCGGGCTATGCACGCGGCGGCGAACGCCGCTGGGATGCTAGTAGTGGGGTCATCGTTGATGGCGTATTCGGCGTTTCGTTTGTGCCGGGTGATCGCGGATCGTGGCAAGCCGTTGATCGCGATCAACCTCGGCAAGACGCGGGCGGATGACTTGCTGGATTTGAAGATTGAAGCGTCCTGCGAGCAATTGCTGCCCTTGCTGACACAACGCCTTCAATCCTGAACACACCTCTACCCCGTGGGAGCGAGCCTGCTCGCGAAGGCGGTTTATCTGCAACGAAGATGTCCCGTTGGCAGAACGCTTTCGCGAGCAGCCTCGCTCCCACAGGCGATTGTGTTGAGGTCAGGGAGACAGTCGAGCCGCAAGGTTTTCCTGCTGGAGAATATCGAACAACGCCTGCGCCGCCGCCGACAGTTCATTGCCAGGTTCAGTCAGCACGCCAATCGCCCGCTCCACCGAATCGCTCAAGGTCAGGCAATGGGCGCCCAACTCCTGCATCTGCTCGGCACACAGCGCCGGCACGGCGCTGACCCCCAAGCCACTGGCAACCATCTTGCCCACCGTTGCCAGTTGATGACTTTCAAACTCCACGGCTAATTTCATCCCGCGCGCCTGCAAGTGTTCCTCAAGCATGACCCGCACCGTCGACGGACGCTGCAAGGTAATGAAGGGCTCGCGCAGCAACGTCAGCCAGTCGATCTCGTTGCGCACTGCCAGCGGTGAATCCTTGGGCACCACCGCGACGAAGCGATCCACGTACAACGGCGTAAATGTCATCGAGGTGCTTTGCATCGGCTCGAACGCCACACCCAATTCCACCTGACGGTCGCGGACCATCTCCAGCACTTGTTCGTTGATCACGTCGTTGACCGTGACGCTGACGTTCGGATAGCGCGCGCGAAAGGACTTGAGGATCGGCGGCAGCAGATTACCCGCAAACGACGGCATCGCCGCCAGCGTCACGCGCCCCCGTTGCAGGCTGAAGCGCTGGCGCATTTCATCTTCGGCGTTGTCCCAGTCAGCAATCAGGCGTCGGGCCAGCGGCAACAGCGATTCGCCTTCCGGGGTCAGTGCGACGTTGCGCGTGTTGCGGCTGAACAGGCGCCCGCCCAAGCCCTCCTCCAACGCCTTGATCGTTAAGCTAAGCGCCGACTGCGACAGGTGCAGCCGCTCGCAGGCCACGGCGAAGCTCAAGCTTTGCGCGACGGCGAGAAAAGCACGAATCTGTTTGATGGTCATGGTCGCTTCGCTCCAGTTGTAAGCTACAAGCGTTAAGCGGCAAGCCTGATGATCGTTCCCACGCTCTGCGTGGGAATGCAGCCCGTGACGCTCCGCGTCACTGGACGCGGAGCGTCCCTAGAGGCATTACCACGCGGAGCGTGGGAACGATCAACACGCCATAACGCAACTATTGAGTTTTATCTATCAATCAACCTTAAAAATCAACTTAACAAATATATTCTTCAGCGCGACACTCCAACCATTCGGCTAGCCAGCCGCCCGCAAATAATAAAAGAGGTGCATATGGCAGGTTTCGACAAGCGCGTGAATTCCTACGAGGAAGCCCTGGCCGGGCTTGAGGACGGCATGACCGTTATCGCCGGCGGCTTCGGTCTGTGTGGCATTCCGGAAAACCTGATCGCCGAGATCAAGCGCAAAGGCACCCGCGACCTCACCGTCGTCTCCAACAACTGCGGCGTCGATGGCTTTGGCCTTGGCGTGCTGCTCACCGATCGTCAGATCAGCAAAGTCATCGCCTCCTACGTCGGCGAAAACAAGCTGTTCGAAGAGCAACTGCTCAAGGGCGACATTGAAGTCATCCTGACCCCGCAAGGCACTCTCGCCGAGAAAATGCGCGCGGGCGGCGCCGGCATTCCGGCCTTCTTCACCGCCACCGGAGTCGGCACTCCCGTCGCCGAAGGCAAGGAAGTGCGTGAGTTCAAGGGTCGCAAGTACCTGATGGAAGAATCCATCACCGGTGACTTCGCGATCGTCAAAGGCTGGAAAGCCGACCACTTCGGCAACGTCATCTACCGCCACACCGCACAGAACTTCAACCCGTTGGCCGCCACGGCCGGCAAGATCACCGTGGTTGAAGTCGAAGAAATCGTCGAACCCGGCGAACTCGACCCCTCGCAGATCCACACCCCGGGCATCTACGTCGATCGGGTCATTTGCGGCACGTTCGAAAAACGCATCGAACAGCGCACCATCCGCAAATAATTCAGGCTGACGGAGAATAAAAACATGGCACTTTCCCGCGAACAAATGGCTCAGCGCGTCGCCCGCGAAATGCAGGACGGCTTTTACGTGAACCTCGGCATCGGCATTCCGACCCTGGTCGCCAACTACATTCCCGAAGGCATGGAAGTCATGCTGCAATCGGAAAACGGCCTGCTCGGCATGGGCCCGTTTCCGACTGAAGAAACCATAGACGCCGACATGATCAACGCCGGCAAACAGACTGTGACCGCGCGCATCGGCGCGTCGATTTTCAACTCCGCCGAATCCTTCGCGATGATTCGTGGCGGCCACGTCGACCTGACCGTGCTTGGCGCGTTCGAAGTCGACGTCGAAGGCAACATCGCGTCGTGGATGATCCCTGGCAAACTGGTCAAGGGCATGGGCGGCGCGATGGATTTGGTGGCGGGCGCCGACAACATCATCGTCATCATGACCCACGCCTCCAAGGACGGTGAGTCCAAGCTGCTGTCCAAATGCAGCCTGCCACTGACCGGCGCCGGCTGCATCAAGCGCGTACTGACCGACCTCGCCTATCTGGAAATCGAAAATGGCGCTTTTGTCCTCAAGGAACGCGCACCTGGCGTCAGCGTTGAGGAAATCGTCGCCAAAACCGCTGGTAAACTGATCGTCCCGGATCACGTACCGGAAATGCAGTTCGCTGCCCAGTGAGGAATTCGAAAATGCAAGACGTCGTAATTGTTGCCGCCACGCGTACCGCGATCGGCAGTTTCCAGGGCTCTCTGGCCAGCGTGTCCGCCGTCGATCTGGGCGCAGCGGTGATCCGCCAGTTACTCGAACAAACCGGCCTGGACGGTGCGCAAGTCGATGAAGTGATCATGGGCCAAGTGTTGACCGCCGGCGCTGGCCAGAACCCGGCGCGGCAGTCGGCAATCAAGGCCGGCCTCCCCCACGCGGTTCCAGCGCTGACCCTGAACAAGGTCTGTGGTTCGGGCCTCAAAGCCCTGCACCTCGGCGCGCAAGCGATCCGTTGCGGCGACGCTGACGTGATCATCGCCGGCGGCCAGGAAAACATGAGCCTGTCCAACTACGTAATGCCGGGCGCCCGCACTGGGCTGCGCATGGGTCACGCGCAAATCGTCGACACCATGATCAGCGATGGTCTGTGGGATGCGTTCAACGATTACCACATGGGCATCACTGCCGAGAACCTCGTCGACAAATACCAGATCAGCCGCGAACAGCAAGACGCCTTCGCCGCCGCCTCGCAGCAGAAAGCCGCCGCCGCGATTGAAGCAGGCCGCTTTGTCGATGAGATCACCCCGATCCTGATCCCGCAGCGCAAAGGCGATCCGGTGGCGTTCAAGGTTGACGAGCAGCCACGCGGCGACACCACCGCCGAATCGCTGGCGAAACTGCGTCCGGCGTTCAAAAAGGACGGCAGCGTCACCGCTGGCAATGCTTCGTCCCTGAACGATGGCGCCGCCGCTGTGATTCTGATGAGCGCGGAAAAAGCCAAAGCCCTGGGCCTGCCGGTGCTGGCAAAAATCGCCGCTTACGCCAATGCGGGCGTTGACCCGGCGATCATGGGCATCGGCCCGGTTTCGGCGACTCGTCGCTGCCTCGACAAGGCCGGCTGGAACATCGACCAGCTCGACCTGATCGAAGCCAACGAAGCCTTCGCCGCGCAATCGCTGGCAGTGGCCAAGGATCTGCAATGGGATCTGACCAAGGTCAACGTCAACGGCGGCGCCATCGCCCTGGGCCACCCGATCGGCGCATCGGGCTGCCGCGTGCTGGTCACGCTGCTGCATGAAATGATCAAGCGTGATGCGAAAAAAGGTCTGGCGACACTGTGCATCGGCGGCGGTCAGGGTGTGGCGCTGGCGCTCGAACGCGCCTAAACAAGCGTTCACGGCAGGCGGCGGATCCACGACATCCGCTGATTGCTGGCAACAAAAAACCCGGTGCGACTTGCGTTGCACCGGGTGTTTTTTTGTCTGGATTTTATAGGCTGGTCTTGAAGGCCCCTTCGCGAGCAAGCTCGCGAAAGGGCCAGTCCATCCAGCACAAATTTTTCAGTCAGCCAGCCAATTGCAAAATCAACCAGGCATTCGCCCCACTGATCACCACAAACAACCCCCACGCCAACACCCGCGTCGGCCAGCGATTCACAAACGGCCCCATCAGCTTGTGGTCATTGGTCATGCGAATCAGCGGATACAGCGCAAACGGCAACTGCAAACTCAACACCACCTGACTCATCACCAGCAATTTGCCCACCGCGTTATCGCCCATCAACCACACGCCGATAAACGCCGGAATCAGCGCCAGCCCGCGCGTAATCAAGCGCCGCTGCCAACATGGAATCCGCAAGTTCAGATAGCCCTCCATGATGACTTGCCCGGCAATGGTCCCGGTGAACGTTGAGCTCTGCCCCGACGCGAGCAACGCCACGCCGAACAACACACTGGCCAACGCGCCGCCGACCAATGGATCGAGCAAGTGATAGGCGTCCTGAATGTCGACCACGTCGGTGTGTCCGGACTGATGAAACGCCGCTGCCGCGAGAATCAGGATCGCCGCGTTGACCAGCAACGCCAGCGCCAGCGAACCGATGGTGTCGATGCGCGCCAGTTTCACCGCGTCCTGCTTGCTCGCCAGATCCTTGCCGATCATCCGCGTCTGCACGATCGAGGTGTGCAGATAGAGGTTATGCGGCATCACCGTCGCACCCAGTATGCCGATGGCCAGGTACAACGGCGCGGCATCGCTGATCGCCGACAGCGAGGGTTTGAAACCGCTGAACACGTCCGGCCAATAAGGTTTGATCAGCACCAACTCAACGAAGAAGCACACGCCGATGGTCGCGACCAGCACCAGCATGATCGCTTCGAGACGGCGAAACCCGCGATTCTGCAGCGCCAGCACCAGCAGCGTGTCGAACGCCGTCAGGGCGATGCCGAAGGTCAGCGAACAACCAAGCAGCAAGTGAAACGCCAGCGCACAACCGAGCACTTCCGCAAGGTCGGTGGCGATGATCGAAATCTCCGCCAGCACCCACTGCAGGCGCGCAGTCGGCGTGCTGTAGCGCTCGCGGGACAACTGCGCCAGATCGCGCCCCGTGGCGATGCCCAGCCGCGAACACAAACACTGCACGACCATGCCGGCCAGACTGGCCAGCAACACCACGAACAACAGGCTGTAGCCAAAACGCGATCCGGCCTCGATGGCAGTCGCCCAGTTGCCCGGATCCATGTAGCCGATCGACACCAGCAAACCGGGGCCGGCGAATCGCAACACGCGTTTGAAGAACGGGGCACTCGGATCAACCGCGACACTGCCGGCCACTTCCGGCGGACAAAACGGCGCGGTGGCGATTTTGGGCAAACTGAATTTCACGCACACATCCAGAAACAAGTCGGAAAGACGCAGCTTAGAGGTTTCAGCCAGAGCGTTGAAGAGCAAAAAAATCTATCGACCCACACCCAACAATTGCTCACGCAACTCGGGACTGCGCGTACGCGGATCCAGCCAGATATCGAAAAACGCCCGGGCAAACTGCGGATCATCGATCTCGTGCTGCAACTGCTGCCCGACAAAAAACCGGGCGCCCTGCCCCGGCAGATACACCCCGGTGATGCGCGTCCCGGCCTGGACATCGACGAACGATTGCTGCATCTGAGTCTGCCAACCCGCCAGTTGCGCGGGGCTGACCGTGGCGCCGCGCAAGCGCTTGATTTCGTCGACGCTGGCCTCGACCAGATCTTCGCGGGAGATGCTGCGGCGGTAGATGAGTTCCAGCGCGAACGGCTGATCCTGGGCCAACGGGCGGGCGGCGCTCCATAACCGCGCGTTGTACACATCAAAGCCAAACACGCTGAAATCGCCGGCGCCGATGATCTGCGCGCCGGGCACCGCGTCCTGCCAACTGGCCCAGGTCGGTGTCAGCAGCAGCGCCCACAGGCCAATGCCGCAACAGCCTCGCAACACTTTTGGCGCTCTGTTCATGGCGATATCGACTCCGGCAAGCCCTGATAGTCAGAGCATAGCCGGCTATCGCGGCAAGCACTTTGTATACAATATTTGCACGCATCCGCAGCAATCGACGGTCGACAGTGCTAACGTGGCCGTCACCACTCGACGGAGACCTGTGCGTGCTGATCCTCAAATTGCTGTTGATTCCCGGTTTTCTGCTGCTGATTTCCCTCGCGGGCAAACGCTGGGGGCCGAGCGTGGCAGGGTGGCTGTCGGGCTTGCCGGTGGTGGTCGGGCCGATTCTGTTTTTCCTCGCGATCGAACAGGGGCCGGCGTTTGCCGCACAGTCGGCAGTGGCGGCGTTGTCAGCGATGTTCGCGATGATTGCCTTCTGCATCACCTATGCGCAGGTCGCGCAGCGAGCGAACTGGCCGTGGGCGTTGACGATCTCCATGGCGGTGTGGGCGGCGCTGGCGCTGGTGCTGTCGTTGATTCCGCCGTCATTGCCGTTCTCGGTCGCGGCTGCAGCGATTGCTCTGCTGTCCTCGCCGTACCTGTTTCCCAAGGTGCAACCGGTGCTCAACGGCCCGGCACCGAAGTCGGACAAACTGATCTGGCGAATGATCGCCGGTGCCGCGCTGACGCTGATGGTAACGATGCTCGCCAGTACCGTCGGCGAACGCTGGAGCGGTCTGCTCGCGGTGTTCCCGGTGCTCGGCAGCGTGATGGCGGTGTTTTCTCAACAGACCCGTGGCCCGGCATTTACTGCCGTACTGTTACGGGCCACCGCGACGGGGATGTATTCGTTTTCGGCGTTCTGCCTGGTCTCGGCATTGACCCTGCCGACCATGGGACTCAGCGGATTTGCAGTGGGCGTCGCCGTTTCAGTGGCCATGCTCGGGGTGACCCGCCAGTTGCTGGCCCGTCCGGTGGCGAAACAGCCGCAAGCCCACTGACCCTGACGAACCGCGCTGGAGTGATCGCGCGCTGCATGGGATGATCGCCCGCCTAGCGCGTCCACCCTTTTGGAGATTCGAATGTCATTGTTGAGCAAGAAAGCCGTCATCGTGTTGCTGGCGGCCGTCGCCGGTTTCGGTGCCATCAACGCTCAGGCTGCCAAGGCCAAGGAAAAAGCCACCAACGAGCAAGTCTCGCTGCTCGGCGGCAAGTTCACATTCGCGCTGCCTAAAGGCTTTGTGGCTAATCCATTGCCAGCCAGCCCGGGTGGCGCCACCGGCACGATGTACACCAACGAGGCCACGAAAACCGTGGTCATCGCCGCCGAAAACCAGATCCCTCAAGGCCAGCACGTCAAGGATAACGACGGTGAATTCCTCGACGGCAGCGTCTCGAGTTTTATCGAAGACCAAGGCAAAGCCTTGCCGGACTTCAACAAGCTCACTGAGAAAAGTCTGACCCAGAAAGGCACCGGCCTTGGCCTGCGTCAGGTCGACAGCACCGCCACCCAGGGCGGCGGCCAGACGCTCAACACCACGTTGATGGCCGGCTCCGGAACGAAAATGGCGCTGGTTCAGGTGATCTCCCGCGCCAGCGACAAGAAGGGTCACGATGCCTTGGTGAAAACCATCCTCAAGGATTGAGCTGCTGCAACCAGCCATTCAAATCCCGCAGTTCGGCTGCACTGATGCTGTGGCCGACGCCGGGATAGGCATGGAATCGCGGCTGGTAATCGAGCTTTTCCAGCAATGCCTTGGCTTCGGTGCCGTCCTTATACGGCACGCGATCATCGGCGGTGCCGTGGCCAATGAAGATGTTCAGCGGCAGCGGTTGCTGTTCAGCCTTGAGCTGACCTTTCAACACCGGCAATAAACGCCCGCTCAACGCCGCGATGCCGCCAACGGCCACCGGCGGTCGCAGTCCCACCTCGTAGGTCATCATCGCGCCCTGGCTGAAGCCGATCAGGTACACCTTGTCCGGGCTGGCGTGATATTTCTGCGCGGCTTGGGCGATAAATTCGCGCAGCTTCTGGCCACTGACCTTCAGATCATCGGTCTCGCCGTTGTAGGCACCTTCGCCCTTTTTGCGAAACCATTGGTAGCGTCCTTCGCCCAACGCCAACGGTGCCTGCACCGAAAGGTAGTTGTACTGCGCCGGCAGCTGAAATTTCATACCGATCAGATCGGCTTCGTTGCTGCCGTAGCCGTGCAGGAAAATCACCAGCGGACGCGGCCCGGCGTCGGGGTGAACCTGTTCGATGTACTTGAGTGGCAGATCGGATTGCAGTGTGGTTTGCGCGTGGACGGCCGTGGACGCCAAGAGGGTCAACAGGGCAAAGACCTTCAACATAGAGCCTTCCTTTTCAGAGGGTCGGGTTCAGTGGGAGCCTAACACTCTGGGCCAAGGATCCAAATTCAGTGGTGATGTT
>NZ_JBOBDR010000020.1:0-108833 GCF_050586545.1 Pseudomonas sp. WC2
TTGGTCAGCGCAATACGACGCCTACGGAAAAGTCGCCAACCTGACACTGGCCGCCGACGAATACCTGAATCAGCCGCTGCGGTTTCAGGGGCAGTATTTCGATGCGGAAAGCGGACTGCATTACAACCGGCATCGGTATTACGACCCGAGGTTGGGGCGGTATTTGACGCCGGATCCGGTGAAGCTGGCGGGTGGGTTGAATCAGTACCAGTACACGCCGAACCCGACGGGGTGGGTGGATCCGTTGGGGTTGAGCTCTAACTGTCCGCCGCCGAATAAGCCTGGGTGTGAAGTGCCGGGTGGGATTGATGGGGTTAAGGTTGATGAGGGGGGGCCAGCGCTGCCGAAGATGACAGCGCAGGAGCGGAGGGCGCGAGTTGATGAGTTGGCGGAGGCTAATGCAAAGCGACGTGTGACTGAATATGAAAAACTTTATGACATGCACACTGTGAAAAAGCATGGTTCGGAAATTTCTGATCCAGCTCTTAAGCAGCGAGCGATCGATGGCGCGGACCCTCATACCGGCGATGTCCCGAAAGGTGCCAAAGGTAATCTAAGCTCTCAGTTTCATAGTTGGCGCATGCATTTGGGGGCCTTGAATAAAGCGATGACGAAGGATAAAAACGGGTTGATTAAGCATACAGGGAAGGATCAGAAGAAAAATCCAATAGTCAGGTTGGAACTGCCTGGGGCTGGGCGCGGTTACAGACCCAATAAAAAAGATAAGCAAAATCCGGGACTCAATGAGGATATGAATTGGTTTGAGGTGAAATTCGATAAAGTGAATACACAGGTGCCTTTCACAGGCTTCCCTGCGGAGGGGAAATGATGCTGAAGGATCCATTTTTAAATGAGCCTTTTGAACCTGACTTAATGTGGTTCGTTGGGGTGTTCGATGTTTATGATAGAGAGGAGTCCAAGGGTGTAGAGCTCGAGGCTTATGATCCGAACGATAAAGCTGATAGGAGTATGTTAATAAGGAAATATTGCTTGGATCAGCCTTATTTCTCACATAGACATAAGCTTGTACTCATTGAAAATCTAGAGGCGGCGCTTAAGGATCCAAGCTTCGATTTTCAAGTTATATTCGAAATTGATGAGTGCGAGGCAAACAGTTGGCCGCGCGAGGAATGGTATTCATTAGAAAGTCCACGCTGTTTTTTTCAAGATATTTTTAAATTGGCGAAAGAAGTTTGGGAAGAGGATCTGTTGATGGCAGAAGGTGAGGATAAGTCGTCTTGGTAGACTAAAATCAAGTCATCGTTGCCCGATTAGCTGCGACGGATGAAGGTCGGGCGCGGTGAGACTATCAATCACATGCACGCTATACCCCGGAATATTCTTCGCATGATGCTTCGCCTGTGATGCCATCTCAGCAAGCTGACTGGCATCCAGCTGTGCGCAGGCTTCCGGGTGTAGGTGCACGACGCCAATGGACAGCGACAACAACGGAAACTCCTGCCGCACGCCTTGGCGATTCGGGGCGATGAAGCAGCCGGCGTCGAGGTGTTCAGTGCGATAGAAGCGTCGGCATTGGCTCTGGAAATCATCGAGCAGTTGATTCAGTCGCTTGCGCCAGTCTTCGGGGCCGAGGACGAGGAGGAAGTCGTCGCCGCCGATGTGGCCGACGAAGTCGCGGGTGGGGTCTACGCGTTCGTTGAGGCATTGCGCCAGGCACAGCAGGACTTCGTCGCCACGTCCGTAGCCGTAGATGTCGTTGAAGGGTTTGAAGCTGTCGATGTCGACGTAGCAGATGACGGATTCTCGACCCTGCTGCAGCAGGCGGGTGAGGCACTGCTGAATCGGAACGTTGCCGGGCAGCAAGGTCAGCGGGTTGGCGTAGCGGGCCTGTTGGATCTTCAGTTCAGTGATCAGTTTGAGCACGTCGATCACCCGGCCGAGGCCGAGGTAGCTGCCGTTGAGGGTGATGATGAAGTCTTCTTCGATGCGCTGGCGGGCGCGGCTGGTGATGAGGCGGCTAACTTGTTGCAGCGACTGGCTCATTTCCACGGCGAGGAAGTCGTCGTTCATCAGGCGGCTGATCGGTTTGCGTGCGAACAGATCGGTGGCGAAGGGTTTCAGCAGGGCGTCCGACAACGAATGACGGTGGACGATGCCGCAGGGCTGGCCTTGTTCGTCGTGCACGGCCAGTGAGTTGAGGTTGGCCTGGCGGCGGAAGGCTTCGAGCACGGTGGCGGTCGGTGTGTCGCGAGGGACGGCGGGTTGGTCGTTGAGCAGGGCGCTGAGGTCGCTGCCCTCGTCATTCAGCGCCACGGCGCTGCTGTCGTGTTTCGGCATCAGGGCGCGGGCATCGCGCGGTGGTTGCTCTTGCGGGCGACCGAGCAGGTAACCCTGTACCAGGTCGACGCCCATTTCCGTCAGCACGGCGAGTTCTTCTGGCAGTTCGATGCCTTCGGCAATCACCTGTGCCCGAGAGGCTTTGGCGATTTGCAGGATCGAGCCGACGAATTCACGCTTCAAGGCGTCCTGATGAATGCCATCGATGAAGTGCCGGTCTATCTTCACATAATCCGGACGCAGTTCCGACCACAGTCGCAGGCTCGAATAGCCGGCGCCAAGATCATCTAGCGCAATTGAAAAACCCATCGCCCGATAGTGATGCAGCGCGGTTTGCAGCAACTGGAAATCATCGATTGGCGTTTGTTCAGTCAGTTCGATAACGACCTGGCTGGGTGGAATGCCGAAATCCTGCAGCAGTTGCAGCGTACGTCCCGGTTGGTGTGCGGCTTCAAGCAGTGATTCTGGCGAGACGTTGAGAAACAGCTTGCCCGGCAGTTGCTGTTCGTTGAAGCGGCGGCAGGCACTTTGCCGGCAAGCGATCTCCAGTTCACTCAAGCGCCCGGCCTGTCGCGCGACAGCGAACAAAGCAATCGGTGAGTGAAGAGGGCTGTTGGACGGCCCGCGTGTGAGGGCTTCATAACCGAGAATGCGTCGTTCGGAGAGGCAAATGATCGGCTGGAACAGGCTGTGCAATCCGCTTTGAGTCAGGATCGAGCTCAAGGCACTCAGCTGTTCGGTCGTGGTCATGGCAATCTCTGGCGATAAAAAAAGGACTGGGAGCGCTCTCTTTGCAGAGAGTGGCTCCCAGTCCTTTATTGCACGACAGAATGATGACTATTTGATGACGATCCGGGGATCGTCAGCACTAAATTGCCATCACTTTACTTCTTGGCCACCTGATTGCTCAGCTTCAGGTAATCCAGCAGCACGCGCCCGGTTTCGCTCAGGTAGGCATCGTCTTCTGGTTTGACCTTGTCCGGCTCAGCGGCAGTGAGGGCGTCGTCGTCTTCTTTCTTCAGCTCTTTGAGTGGCTCTTCGCCTTTGGCTTTGCGACGGATGTTTTCCATCGTCAGCTGTTTGGCGTCGATGTCGGCGTGCTGGGCACGACGATCGGCTTCGTTGAGGCTGACGGTTTTTTCTTCCATCAGTTTCTGCGCCAAGGCCAGCTTGTCACGGATGAACACGAACTCGGCATCTTTTGCGGTGCGAGTGTCGTGCTCGGACTTGAGCTGAGCCAGGTACGGTTTGAACGGATCAGCCGCCGGTTTGATCGCCGCGCGGATGGTGTCCCACGGCATGGCTTCCGGCAGTGCGCTCTCACCGATTTCCTTGGTGTCGATCAGCGACGGGTAGTCGATGTCCGGCAGCACGCCCTGATGCTGGGTGCTCTGACCGGAAACCCGGTAGAACTTGGCCAGGGTCAGTTTCAGCTCGCCATGGTTCAGCGGCTGAATGGTCTGCACCGTGCCCTTCCCGAAGGTCTGACCGCCAATGATCAGCGCGCGGTGGTAGTCCTGCATGGCGCCGGCGAAGATCTCCGAAGCCGAGGCAGACAAGCGGTTGACCAACAATGCCATCGGGCCTTTGTAGAACGCACCCGGGTTTTCATCTTCGAGTACGTCGACGCGGCCATCGGCGTTACGCACGAGAACGGTCGGGCCTTTGTCGATGAACAGGCTGGTCAGCTCGGTGGCTTCCTGCAGGGAACCGCCGCCGTTGTTGCGCAGGTCGATGACCACGCCGTCGACTTTGTCTTTCTGCAGCTCGGTCAGCAGCTTCTTGACGTCGCGAGTGGTGCTCTTGTAGTCCGGATCACCGGCACGGAACGCCTTGAAGTCGAGGTAGAAGGCCGGAATCTCAATGACGCCGAGCTTGTAGTCCTTGCCGTCCTGTTTCAGGTTGAGGATGGACTTCTTCACCGCTTGGTCTTCGAGCTTCACCGCTTCACGGGTGATCGGCACGATCTTGGTGGTCTGGTCGTTCGGGGCATTGCTCGCCGGAATCACTTCCAGACGCACCACGGTGCCTTTCGGACCGCGGATCAGCTTGACCACTTCGTCCAGACGCCAGCCGACCACGTCGACCATCTCTTTGTTGCCTTGGGCAACGCCGATGATCTTGTCAGCCGGGGCGACTTGTTTGGTCTTGTCGGCCGGGCCTGCCGGCACCAGACGCACGACTTTCACCTGGTCGTTGTCGCTCTGCAACACGGCGCCGATGCCCTCTAGGGACAGGCTCATGTTGATGTCGAAGTTTTCCGCGTTATCTGGCGACAGATAGTTGGTGTGCGGATCGTAAGACATCGCGAAGGTGTTGATGTACGCCTGGAAGATGTCTTCCGGACGGGTCTGATCCAGGCGCGCCAACTGGTTCTTGTAGCGCTTGGTCAGGGTTTCCTGAATCTGCTTCGGCTCTTTGCCGGCGATCTTCTGGCGCAGGACTTCGTCCTTGACGCGTTTGCGCCACAGGTCATCCAGCTCTGCGGTGGATTTCAGCCAAGGGGCGTCCTTGCGATCGATCAGCAAGGTCTCCTTGGTGTTGAAGTCCATCTTGTCGACGCCCTTGTTCAGCTCGGCAAGGGCGAAGTCCAGACGCGCTTTGACGCGGTCCAGGTAGCGCTTGTAGATGGTGAACCCGGCGTTGAGGTCGCCGCTTTTGAGGAAGTCGTCGAACTGAGTCTTCCACTTGTCGAACTCGGCGATGTCGCTGGCCATGAAATAGCTGCGCGACGGATCCAGCAGCTTGATGTAGCTGTCGTAGATGATCACCGAGCGCGCATCGTCAAGCGGCGGCTTGCTGTAGTGGTGACGCTTGAGCAACTCGACGACGTTCAGACTGGCGATGACTTCATCGCGATCAGGCTGCAATTTGTCCCAGCTGTTGGCTGCGAATGTATTGCCCGACACCGGCATAAGGCCGATACCGATGAAAAGAGCGAGGGCGGTGCTGGGGAGCAAATGCTTCATGCTGATTCGACGCGGGGACAATTGATAACGCATATTAGGCCGTCTTTGAAGTCGCCGGTTCTACGAGAGCCGGTCGCATAATGCAAAAAGCCCGGCGCTACAGCTTCGGGCTCAGTCCAGACTCACTATGGAGGCACTGTGAAGGCATTGCAAGGCGTTGAAGGTCAAGTGGCATGGGTTGAGGAGCCGAGTCCTACATGTGATGTAGGACAAGTCCGTATCCGAGTGGCGGCAGCTGGCCTCAATCGCGCCGATTTATTACAGAAAGCGGGGCTTTATCCGCCACCGCCAGGGGCCAGCCAAGTGCTCGGTCTTGAGTGTTCCGGGGTCATCAGTGAGGTCGGTGCGGGCAGTCCGTGGCAGGTCGGCGACCGGGTTTGCGCCTTGCTGGCCGGGGGTGGCATGGCCGAAGAAGTCGTGGTCGACGGGCGACATGTATTGCCGGTTCCCGAGGGCGTTTCGCTGATTGAGGCGGCGGCATTGCCTGAGGTTTACGCAACAGTCTGGTTGAATGTGTTTCAACTTGCGGCGCTCAAACCGGGTGAGAAAGTTCTCTTGCACGCCGGGGCAAGTGGAATCGGTTCAGCCGCCATTCAGTTGTGCAAGGCGTTTGGCAATCCTTGCTGGGTCAGCGTCGGTTCAACCGAGCGGTTGGCTTACTGCGAGGCACTGGGGGCTCAAGGCGGGGTGGTACGCACCGATGACCTGGAAAGCCTGCGCGATTTCGGCCCGTTCGATGTGATCCTTGATCCAGTCGGCGGCAATTACTCGGCGCTGAATCTCAAACTGATCGCGCTGGACGGACGTTGGGTCTTGATTGGTCTGATGGGTGGCCGCGAGGCGAAACTGGATCTGGCGCAGGTCTTGGGCAAGCGCGTGCAATTGCTCGGTTCTACGTTGCGCAGTCGTGGGGATCAGTTCAAGGCCGATCTGTTGAGTGATCTGGGGCAGCAGGTGTGGCCGCTGTTCGCGGAAGGGCGGTTGAGTCCGCAGTTGGCCAAGGCGTTTGCGGTGAAGGATGCCGAAGCGGCGTTTGCCGAGCTGGCCAGCAATACTGTTTCCGGGAAGTTGGTATTGGTGATCGACGATAGCCTGAGCTGACTTGCAGGCAGAAGAAGCCCCTCACCCTAACCCTCTCCCAAAGGGAGAGGGGACTGACCGAGTTGTCCTGTCGAGATTCGTCGACCTGACACATGGCGTCGAACTCAGGTTCGGGATGTCAGCCTGCAATTGCAGATTAAATCTTTGTCATTTCCAGATATGGATCGGCCAGCCGGCTTTTTCGGCGTGCTCGAGCAGCACCGGATCCGGGTTGACCACGTGCGGGAAATCCACCTTCAGCAACAACGGCAAATCATTGCGTGAGTCGGAATAAAAACTCGCGCCCTCCAGATTTTCTTCCTCGGCATCCAGCCATTCCAGCAAACGGGTGATCTTGCCTTCGCGGTAAGTCAGGGTGCCGACGGTGTGGCCGCTGTACACGCCATGGGCGACGTCCAGTTCGATGCCGAGGACTTCATCGATGCCCAGTCGATCGGCAATCGGTTTGACCAGGTGTGTACCTGACGCCGAGATCACCAAAATCCGGTCACCGGCCTTGCGGTGGGCGGCGATGGTTTTCGTCGCGTCACTGAAGATGATCGGCTCGATGAAGTCTTCAACCCACGGCCCGACCAAGTGATCGACTTCTTCTGGCGTGCGCCCGATCAGCGGTTCCAGGCTGAACTCCATGTAGTCTTCCATGCGCAATTTGCCTTGGCTGTAGGCGTCCATCAGTTCGTTGTTCTTGCGCATGAACGATTCGGGATCGACCCAGCCCAAGCGGCCCATCTGCTCGCTCCAGAGGGTGGCGCAGTCGCCGTGGATCAACGTTTCGTCCAGATCAAAAATTGCCAGGGCCATCAGTTCTCTCCGAGAACAGCTGCGAGCTACAAGCGTCGAGCTGCAAAAATTGGAATCAGCTGCGCCGCAGTCTACAACTTGAAGCTTGTAGCTCGAAGCTTGCAGCTGTTTTTAAGCTACTTCACACAGGGCCGTCGGATCGATGGAAAGCGCCAGACGCTGACCGTCGGGGTGCAGATCGGCGGCCGAGCGGTTGAGCACATCCACCACCAATTCCACTCCACGCGCTTCGACGCGATAGCGAATCACATTGCCCAGCAGGCTGTGGCTGCGGATCTGTGCATCGAGTTCGCCGTTGAGGCTCAGCTCGATAGCCTCCGGGCGAATGGCAATGCGGTGGCTGATCGGGCGCTGCAACAGTTTCGACGCGTCATCGGCATCGAGCAGGTTGTAGTTGCCGATAAAACCCGCGGCGAACACATCGACCGGCGCCGTGTACAAGGTTTCGGCATCGCCGCTCTGTACGATTTTTCCCTGATTCATCAGGAAAATTCGGTCCGACATGGTCAGCGCTTCTTCCTGGTCGTGGGTGACGAAAATCGTCGTCAGGCCGAGTTCGCGTTGAATCTGGCGAATCTGTTCACGCAGGTGTTTACGAATCCGTGCATCAAGCGCCGACAGCGGCTCATCCAACAGCAACAAACGCGGGCGCGTCACCAGCGAGCGGGCGAGGGCGACACGCTGACATTGGCCACCGGAGAGCTGGTGCGGATAGCGAGTGGCGAAGTCGTTCAGTTCAACCAGTTTCAACACTTCCGATACACGTTTATGGCTGTCGTCCGCGTTGACCTTTTGCATGCGCAAACCGAACGCAACGTTCTGTTCGACAGTCATGTTGGGAAACAGCGCATAGCTCTGAAACACCATACCGATTCCGCGCTTCTGCGGGCTTAACGGCACGATGTCGACGCCATCGAGCAGGATCTTGCCGCCATCCACCGGCGTCAGACCCGCGATGCAGCGCAGCAGCGTGGACTTGCCGCAACCGGACGGGCCGAGCAGGGTAACGAACTCGCCTTTGTTGATCTCGCAGTCGATGTCGCTGAACACCGGCGTGCCGGCGTAGCTTTTCTGCAGGTGTTGGACGCTGACATAGCTCATTCGCTTTTGTCCTTGTTCAAGATGTTGGCGATCCAGGTCAGGACCAGCACGAAAAAGAAATACGAGATGACCAGCGCACTGGTGAAGTGACCGCTGCTGTTGCGCATGTTGTTCAGATAAACCTGCAAAGTTTCGTAGCGCGTGCCGACCAGAATGTTGGCGAAAACAAACTCACCAAAGAGGAACGAGAACGACAGTAGCAACGCGACCATCAGGCCTTTGCGCAGGTTCGGCAGCACCACCAAAAACGCAGCCTGAAAAGTGCTGGCGCCGAGCAGCTGTGCGGCGTCCATCAGGTCGCGCAGGTTGATCGCTTGCAGGTTGTTGGTGATCGCCCGGTACATGAACGGCAACGCCACGGTGAAGTAGCAACCGATCAGAATCCACGGCGTGCCGACCATCGCCATCGGCCCGGAACCGTAGAGTTGCAACAGGCCAACCGAAGACACCACCGGCGGCACCGCGAATGGCAGCAGGATCAGGATGTTCATCAGCGCATCGAGTTTCGGAAAGTGGTAATGCACCACAAACAGCAGCGGCAGAATCAGCACTACCGACAACACCAGCGCGCCGACGCACACCAGCAACGATTGGCCGAAGGCGTGAAGGAAGCGCGGGTCGCTCCACAACTGGAGGTACCACTTGAAGGTGAAACCGCTGGGCAGAATGGTCGCCGACCAACTGCTGGCGATCGAGTAGACCAGCGTGCCAACGAGCGGCAGCAAGAGGATGGCGAACAGCAGATAAACCACGACGCGGTGGTAGAGGCCGGCCGGGCCGGATTCAGCGCGAGACATGGTAGCTCCTCTTCAACAGCAGTTGATGCACGACGGTGACGATAGTCATCAGCGCCACCAGCACCACGGCCAAGGCACTGGCCAGATTCGGGTCGAGGGAAATATCCCCGGAAACCATCGCGGCAATCCGGATCGGCAGCACGTTGAAGTTGCCAGTGGTCAACGCATAGACCGTGGCATAGGCGCCGAGGGCGTTGGCCAGCAGGATCACGAACGTGCCGAGCAGCGCTGGCGTCAGCACTGGCAAACCGATGTGCCGCCAGAACTGCCAGCCGTTGGCACCAAGCAATGCGGCGGACTCGCGCCAGTCTTCACGCAAGGCGTCGAAGGCCGGATAAAGCAGCAGCACGCCGAGGGGGATCTGGAAGTAGGTGTAGAGGATGATCAACCCGGTTTTCGAGTACAGGTTGAAATCCTGAATGATCCCGGCCTGCTTCAACATGATGGTGATGCTGCCGTTGAAACCGAGCAGGATGATGAACGCGAACGCCAAAGGCACGCCGGCGAAGTTGCTGGTCATGTTGGCGAAGGCATTCACAAAGTTGCGCAGTTTCGAGTCGACCCGGCGCAGGGAATACGCACCCAGCACGGCAATGATGATGCCGAACACGCTCGACCAGAAACTGATTTCGAGGCTGTACTGAATCGCCTGCAGATAGAACTTCGAGCTGAAGATCTTGCTGAAGTTGGCGAAGCCCCAACCGAACTCTTCCGATTGCAGACTGTTGATCATCACCCAGACCAGCGGGGCGATTTCGAAGACGATAAAGAACAAGGCGAAGGGCACCAGGCACAGCGCCGCCAGCCATTTGCCGCGAGTCATGGCATTCACTTGAGCAGCTCCCGGCACACAGGTTTGTCGTGGGGTGCGCCGAGCAGTTCGCACACTGTGCCGCAGATTTCCGTCTGCTTCGGTGCTGCATCAGTGTTCAGGCTGAAGGCGTCGCCGAGGACGAAAAGCGGCACTTGGCGTTCTTCCGGCAGCAGGCCGTTGTGCGAGCGGTCGTTGTTCATGCCGTGGTCGGCGGTCACCAGCACTTGATAGCCGGCATCGAGCCAGCTCTGCAGATAGTCGGCGAGGATGATGTCCGCCGAACGCGCGCTGTTGCGGTATTGCGACGAGTCGAGACCGTGTTTGTGCCCGGCGTCGTCGATGTTCATTGGATGGATCAGCAGGAAGTTCGGATCGTGGCGCAGGCGCAGGTTTTCGGCGTCGGCGAACAGGTGCGAATCCGGGTAGTGATCGCTCCAGTAGAAATGCCCGTGCTGGATCGGCAGCGACAGATTGTCGGTGTGCCGGTCGCGGGCGGCGACGAAGGGCGAGCGGTTATACAACTCGCTGACCCAGTGATACGCCGCAGCGGCGGTTTTCAATCCGGCATCGCGGGCGTAGTGATAAATGCTGCGCTGATTGGACAGGCGCGAGACGTTGTTGTGGACGATGCCGCTGTCGATCGGCGGCACGCCGGTGAGGATGCATTCATAAAGCGGTCGGGACAGGGCCGGCAGCTCGCACTCCAACTGGTAGAGCGCGGCGCGTCCTGCGCCAACATAAGCCTGCAGATGCCCCATGGCGTGGCGCGCGACCTCGTAGTTGAGGCCGTCGAGCACGACAAGGATGACGTTGTGCTTCATAGGGGCAAAAACTCCGCGAAACAGGAAATTTCAGATCCAATCCGGATCCCCTGTGGGAGCGAGCCTGCTCGCGAATGCGGCTGATCATTCAACATTGATGTCGACTGACACGACGCCTTCGCGAGCAGGCTCGCTCCCACATTTGGATCTTCAACAGATCACGCAACCGTGATTAGCCGCTTTATTTCATCTCTACGATGACTTCTTCGTTCCAAGCCTGTGGCAGGGCTTTGGAGGTTTTTTCCCATGCGTCGGCGTCTTTGATCGGGGTGACCTTTTTGTACTGCTCGTTTGGCAGCAGTTTGGCCTTCACGTCTTCCGGCAGTTGCAGGTGTTCGGCGCGGATCGGGCGGGCGTTGCCGCGGGCAAGGTTGGTCTGGCCGGCGTCGCTGAAGATGTACTCGCGGGTCAGCTTGGCGGCGTTAGGGTTTTTTGCGTACTTGTTGATGATGGTGGTGTAGCCGGAAATCACCGAACCGTCGGACGGGATCAGCACCACGTAGTCATCCGGGTTGGCCATCTTGGCTTTGTAGCTCAGACCGTTGAAGTCCCAGACCACACCGACTTCGATCTCGCCTTTTTCCATGGTGGCGATGGTCGGGTTGGCCATCGACAGGCGACCTTGCTTGGCGATGTCGGCAAACAGCAGCAGGGCAGGCTTGATGTTTTTCTCGTCGCCACCGTTGGCCAGTGCCGCAGCCAGAACGCCGTTGGCAGCTTGGGCGGCGGTGCTCACGTCACCGATGGAGACCTTGTATTTGCCGCCCTTGAGGTCAGCCCATTTGGTCGGCACTTCGGAGCCGTGCAGGAGCTTTTTGTTGACGATGAAGGCGATGGTGCCGGTGTACGCCAGCGCCCAGTTGCCGTCCTTGTCCTTGGCCCAGTCCGGGACTTGATCCCAGGTGCTTGGCTTGTACGGTTGCACCACGCCTTGCTTGACCGCGATCGGGCCGAAGGCGGCACCGACGTCGCCGATGTCGGCAGTGGCGTTGTCTTTTTCCGCAGCGAACTTGGCGATTTCCTGGGCCGAGCTCATGTCGGTGTCGATGTGTTTCAGACCGTAGGTCTTGGCCAGGTCTTCCCAGGTGCCTTTCCAGTTGGCCCAGTCATCCGGCATGCCGACGCTATTGACGGCGCCTTCCGCTTTTGCAGCGGCTTCGAGGGTTTTCAGATCGGTGCCGGCCGCCATGGCGGAGGTGCACATTGCAATGGTCGAGCCTAACAGTGTTGCCAGGAAAAGCTGTTTCATTCCGAAGCTCCTTGGTCGTGTTCAACGCTGCGTTTGCGGTGTGTGTTGGTCTAGGTCAGCAATACCTGAGCCAATTTAAGGGGGCTGGATGACACTTTGATGTCGATGGCCCGGCGGCAGGCCTTTTGTTTGCCCGGTATCAGCCGTTGCCAGATAAGCGTAGACCATGCTCAGGCCCCGGCGCACAAGGGACTTGGCCGATGTATTGCAAGTCGTGAGGACGACCGTTCGGTAGTTTTGTCATCTCTCGGTCATCTGCACTGCCTAGGCTTGCAACACACGGAAACGCTCCGTTGGCCGTGGTTTTTTGCCCTGAAACAGTGCTGGTCTAGTCCAGATAGGTAACGTTGATGCGCGATGAGGCAACAAAAGCGGTGACAGCGATTGGCCAGGTGCTGCAGGAGCAGCTCGATCATGGTCTGTTGGCGGCGGGCAGCAAGTTGCCAGCGGAGCGCAAGCTCAGTGAGCTGTTCGGCACGACGCGGATCACCGTGCGTGAGGCGTTGTTGCAGTTGGAGGCACAGGGGCAGATCTATCGAGAGGAGCGCCGTGGCTGGTTCGTGTCGCCGCCGCGTCTGGCGTACAACCTGATGCAGCGCAGTCACTTTCACGCGATGGTCAGTGCGCAGGGGAGGGAGCCTTCAACCGAGGTGATTTCGGCGCGGTTGCAGCCGGCTTCGGCGGCGGTGTGTGCGTGGTTGCAGTTGCCGGCGTTGTCGAGCGTGATTCAGATTTGCCGGTCGCGGCGCATTGATGGGCGGTTGGTGTTGTATGTGGAGCACTATTTGAATCCGCAGTTTTTTCCGGGGATCCTGGAGTTTGATTTGAATCAGTCGATGACCGAGTTGTATGCCCGACATTACGATTTGCACTATGGGCGGGTGCGGTTTGAGATTGTGCCGACGTCATTGTCTGTGGATGCGGCGGCGGCCTTGCGGGTTTCTGTCGGGAGTCCGGGGTTGAGGATTGCTCGGGTTAATTATGATCAGCATGAGCGGTTGATTGATTGTGATCTGGAGTTTTGGCGGCATGATGCGATTCACGTAAGTGTTGATGTTGTTTGATCGTTTTGGGTGTATATCCGTTGCTGCGGTAACGGCTTCTTAAGGTTCCGCCCTTACGGCGGGTCTCTTTTTCCAGACGCCCGGAATGCCGGCCCAGAAAAAAGTAACCAAAAAGGCTTGCTCCTACGTTCGGCCCGCTCGCTGGGGCTCGGGGTTCCTTCGCTCCGGGATCGATCCGGGGGCATCGCCTACGGTTTGCTTCGCTGCACCTCCTCTCGATGCGTTCGACTTCGTCGAACGGTCGCTGCGCTCCCACCCCCAGATCAATCCCTCCACTCAGCCTGCCGAAGGGGCCGGCACGGCAAGATCAAGAGCGGTACTCGAGCTTGCGCTCATTGTGTTGAGTGGGGCGGCTTTGCCGCTTGGGGTGTTCGCAAATCAAAACTGTGGGAGCCAGCCCTGCTGGCGATGGCGGCCTGACAGCCGACCAATTTCTGGAAGGGTGCATAGGGTCCAATTGTGGGAGCGAGCCTGCTCGCGAAGACGCCCCCACATTCACCTCATGCCTACTTGCCTGCCCCCGCATTGGCATACAAATAATCCGTCGCCAACGAGGCCAATGTCCTCACGCCGACCACCAGCGCCGACTCATCCACAAAGAACCCCGGATTATGATTCGGCGCGGCTTTGCTCATGTCTTGGTCCCTCGGTGTCACGCCGAGAAACACAAACAGGCCCGGCACTTCCTTGGCGAAAAATGAAAAGTCTTCTGCGCCGCCCACCAGCGGTGCATTGACCACGTCGTCCTTGGCCGCCCATTTCAACGTCGGCAGCATTTTTTCCGTCAGTGCCGGGTTGTTGATGGTCGGATCGTATTTTTCGAAGATGGTGACATCCGCTTTGGCGCCGCCGCTTTCGGCGATTTTTTCGATGGTCTGGCGGACGTCGGTGTGCAGTTTCTGGCGGATGCCGTAGTCGTAGGAGCGGATCGTCCCGGTCATGTCGACGGATTCGGGGATGATGTTGTAGCGCGTCCCGCCGTTGATGGTGCCGATGCTGACCACTGATGGATACGAGGAAATATCGGTGCGGCGGCTGACCACGGTTTGCAGACCGACGATGGTTTGTGCGCCGACGGTGATCGGGTCGATGCCGTCCCAGGGGCGGCCGGCGTGGGTCTGTTTGCCGAGGATTTTGATGCGCAGGTCGTCGGAGCTGGCCAGCGTTGGGCCGGGCCGGTAGGCAATCTGGCCGGCGGGTACGCCGGCCCAGACGTGCAGGCCGAAGACGGCGTCGGGTTTGGGTGATTTCATCACGCCTTCCTCGACCATCATTTTCGCGCCCCAAGTGTTTTTGCCGTCGGGGATGAAGTCGCTCGGGCCTTCTTCGGCGGGTTGGAAATAGAACACTACGGTGCCGGGCAAGGTGTCGCGCATGCCGGTGAGAATTTTCGCCGTGCTGAGCAGGATCGCGGTGTGGGCGTCGTGGCCGCAGGCGTGCATCACGTCGACTTCTTTGTCGAGGTAGGTGCCTTTGGCTTTTGAGGCGAACGGCAGGTCGGCGACTTCCTTGACCGGCAGCGCGTCCATGTCGGCGCGCAGGGCCACGGTCGGGCCGGGCAGGGCGCCTTTGAGGACGGCGACCACGCCGGTGCGGGCGACGCCGGTTTTCACTTCCAGGCCCATGGCCCTGAGCTGTTTGGCGACCAGTTCGGCGGTGCGTTTTTCGGTGTTGCCGAGTTCCGGGTGGGCGTGGATGTCGCGGCGGGTTTCCAGCAGTTGCGGTTCCAGTTTTTGCGCCTGTTCGGCGATCTCGGCGCGGGTGCTGTCCATCGTCGCGGCGCCGGCGTGGCTGGCTAACAGCGTGAGCAAAACGGTCTGGGCAATGCGCGTCAGTTGCATCGGTTTCTCCTTGATTATTGTTGTCGGGCTTCCCTGCCTGTGACTGCAACCGCGCGCCTGAGTGCTATTCCTTCGGTTCGCCACCGCCGGCGGTGATCACTTGCACACTCATGCGTGGCGTTGCCAGATCGAGTCCAGCCTCGTCGAGGTGGCGCTTGAGCGACAAGTTGAACGCTCGGGAAACTTCCCACTGTTTGATCGGCGCAGTCTTGAAGCGTGCGCGCAGAATCGCGCTGCCGGATTCGAAACTCTCGACGCCCTGAATCTCCAGCGGCGACCAGATATTGCGGCGTTGCAGTGGATCTGTGCGCATTTTCTGACCGACTTCGCGCATCAGTTTGATCGCGTCGTCGATTTCCATGTTGTACGGCACCGCCACCCGGAAGATCGCGTAGCCGAACTCGCGGGAGTAGTTCTTGATGCTTTTGATTTCACTGAACGGGATCGTGTGGACGATGCCGTCGATGTCGCGCAGGCGCACGGTGCGGATGGTCAGGCCTTCGACGGTGCCGAGGTGGCCGCCGACGTCGACGTAGTCATCGATGGCCAGCGAATCTTCGATGATGATGAACAGGCCGGTGATCAGGTCGGCAACCAGCGACTGCGCACCGAAACCGATGGCCAGACCGATCACACCGGCACCGGCCAGCAGCGGCGTGACGTTCATGCCCATGTTCGCCAGGGCGACGATCAGCGCAATGATGAAAATCGCCACGAACAGCACGTTGCGGATCAGCGGCATCATCGTTTGCGCACGGGCATTGGCCAAGCCTTTGCGCGAGCGGGTGAGGGCGTGGTGCACGGCGGTGTCGGAGAGAATCCAGATCAGCCAGGCGAAGATCAGCGTGCCGACCAGGCTGAACAGTTTGACGCTGATGTCATGCCCTTCACCTTCGGTGAAACCGATCAGCGACATGCCCCACACGCGCAGGCCGAGTTCGATGAACACCAGCCACACCAGCAGGTGCGCGAGGGTGTAGAAAAAACTTTTCAAGCGCTCGGAATACAGCGCATGACGTTTAACACCGCGCTGCGGTTTCATTGAATGACGGCGCACGAGGCCGTTGATCACCATGCACATCACCAGCAATACCGTGCAGATCAGCGACTGGCGCAGTGCGGTGCTGGTGTCGCCGGCGGAGACGAACGTGGCGAACAGCGAGATGCCGACCAGCACCAGCGCCGGCACAAACCAGAAGGTCCCGAGGATTTCGATGGTGTCGCTGAGGGCGCGGCGGGTCAGACGCCGCGACAGCGGCTGGTTGCGGATCAGGTGGGCGATCGGTCGGCGGAAACGCAGGATGAACAAGCCGGTCGAGAGTGCTGCGAGCACATTGGCGACGGTCGCGGCGCTGTGCGCCAGATGTACGCCGAGGCTTTCGATCAGCCGCGGGTCGTTCAATGCTTCGCCGAACGCGGCGAAGCTGCCGATCAGCCAGAGTGGCCGGAAGGCCTGATGACGCAGGATGTACAGCGCGCGATGGCGGTGCGGGCCATCGAGCAGGGAGAAGGCAATCACGCAGATCGCCGAGAAACAGGTGCCGACCACCAACGCATAAGCAAGCACCATCGCCAGGCTTTTACCCAGCGACGACGGCAGCGCGTAGCTCATGTAAACGGTCATCACCAACGCGATCAGCCACGGCCCGAGTTTGCGCAGGGCGAAGCGCAGCATGTCGAGGGCTTTGGGGTGTTGCGGCAATTCTTCAGTGAGGCCGAAACGCATGCGCACGCGATGGCCGAGCCAGATCAGCGCGGCGGCGAGCAGGCTCCACACGGCGAGGATCATGGCGAAGCCGAAGATGATCGGCAGCCATTCGTTGGCCGGCAACATCATGCCGCTGAGTTCTTCCTTGGCCAGGTCGAACTCGTTGCCCCAGCGGTTGAGCGGGCTGTCGGCGCCGGTGAATTGTTTTTCGAAATTGGCGAGGGTGCCGCCGATCAGGCCGAGTACGCCTTCTTCGGGCGAGGCCTGGGCCTTTTTCGTGGCGTCGCGCAGCTTCTTCAGGTCGGTCAGCAACTGCGCGCGTTGCTTGTCGTTTTCCAGCGACTTGATGACTTCGTCAAGGGACTGGCCGAGCGGTTCCTGGGCTTCGGGCTGCGCCTTGCTGGTGTTGAGCAGGCCCGGCAAACCGACCGCGTGGGCGGGCGCCAACGGCAGCAGCGTCATCAGGCAGACGAGAAACAGACTGGGCAGAGCAAAAAGACGAGCAAACACTAGGCGGTCAACCTCGCAAGGGGCGGATTCGCTGGAGTGTACGAGGCCCATCTCGTCAATGCGAGCCGGGTGCGGATTTATTCGTTGAGTTTGGCGAGGATCTTGTAAACCACGGTGGCGAGGATCGTAAGCATGCCGATCCACATGGCGAACACCCCGGCGTTCTTGTCACGGAAGTTGAAGCCAATGGCCAGCAGGATCATTCCGCACAGGATAGGAATGAGCATGGCGTGGAACGAAGACATCGAGATCATGGAGACTGCCTTGTCGAAATGAATGATGTAAGTCTAGGTCGGATTTGGTTAAGCGGTTCTGATGTGTATCAGAATTGAGCCGGTTTCAGGATGAAATTTGTAGGGTCTGAACTGGCGCTTTCGCGAGCAGGCTCGCTCCCACATTGGAATGCATTCCAAGGTGGGAGCCAACCTGCTGGCGAAATTTTTACGGCAATTCGCGGCAGGCGTAGAACGCGCTCAGCACTTTGACCAGGTGCGCCAGGTCGTGGCTGCCGCACAGTTCGCGGATCGAGTGCATGGCGAAGGTCGGCAGGCCGATATCGACCGTGCGCACGCCGAGGTGGCTGGCGGTGATCGGGCCGATGGTCGAGCCGCAGCCCATGTCGCTGCGCACCACGAAGCTTTGCACCGGCACTTCTTCGGCCATGCACAGATGGCGGAAAAACCCGGCGGTTTCGCTGTTGGTCGCGTAGCGCTGGTTGCTGTTGACCTTGATCACCGGGCCGGCGTTGAGTTTCGGGCCGTGGTTGGCGTCGTGCTTTTCCGCGTAGTTCGGGTGCACGCCGTGGGCGTTGTCGGCCGAGACCAGCAGGGATTTCTGAATGGTGCGAACGAACTCGTCACCTTCCGGCAGCAAGCGGCGCAGGGTCTGTTCGAGCATCGGGCCATCAGCGCCACACGCCGAGCAGGAGCCGACTTCTTCATGGTCGTTGCATACCAATACGCAGGTTTCGTCGGTTTCGGCGGTCAGCAGCGCTTGCAGACCGGCGTAGCACGACAGCAAGTTGTCGAGGCGCGCGCCGGCGATGAAGTCGCCATTGAGGCCGATCACCGCAGCGCTTTGCGTGTCGTAGAAGCTCAGCTCGTAATCGAGCACGACGTCGGCATTCAAACCGTGTTCGCGGGCCAGTTGATCGGTGAGCACGGCACGGAAATCGACGCGTTCGTCACCGGCAAATTGCGCGAGGATCGGCGGCAATTCGGTCTGCGCATTGATCGCCCAGCCCTGATTGGCTTCACGGTTGAGGTGAATGGCCAGGTTGGGAATGATTGCGATCGGTGCCTTGAAATCGATCAACTGGCTCTCGACCTTGCCGTCGCGGCGGAAGGTCACGCGGCCGGCCAGCGACAGGTCACGGTCGAACCACGGCGCCAGCAGCGCGCCGCCGTAGACTTCGACGCCCAGTTGCCAGAAACCCTGACGTTGCAGTTCCGGTTGCGGCTTGACCCGCAGGCAGGGGCTGTCGGTGTGGGCGCCGACCAGGCGAATGCCGTCGTGCAACGGCGAGTTGCGGCCCATTTTGATCGCGACGATGGAAGAGTCGTTACGGGTAACGTAATAGCGGCCATTGGCCTCGGTGTGCCATGGCTCACGCTCGTCGAGGCGCACGAAACCGGCAGCCTCCAGACGCTGAACAAGGCTGGCAGTGGCGTGGAACGGGGTAGGGGAGGCCTTGAGGAAGTCGATCAGGCCTTGGTTCAACTCTTCGCGCATAAGAAGCTCCAGACAGCAATGGGCGGGAGTTTAACGCATTGACCGGGGAATTGAATCTGCACCGGATCCCTGTAGGAGCGAGCCTGCTCGCTCCTACAAGGGTTCAGTGTGGTCTGTCAGAACGGCGCGGGGCACTCGAAGCGCAGGCGTTCGCCGGTTTGCGGATGGGTGAAGCTGAGCATGCTCGCGTGCAGGCACAGGCGTGGCCAGGCCGCGAGGGCTTGTTCGTGGGCGTAGAGCCCGTCACCGAGCAGCGGATGCCCGATGGACAGCATGTGTACGCGCAACTGGTGCGAACGGCCGGTGATCGGCGTCAGCTCAACGCGGCACCAGTCGCCGCAACGTTCCAGCACGCGCCAGAAGGTCAGCGCATGTTTGCCGAATTCGTGATCGACCACGTGGCGGGGTTTGGTCGGCGGATCGTAGCGCAGGGGCAGGTCGATGCTGCCGCTGTCCAGCTCCGGTTGTCCCCAAGCCAAAGCGGTGTAGGCCTTTTCGGTTTCGCGGTCATGAAACTGGCGGGACAGTTCGCGATGCGTATCGGCGTCACGCGCGAGCAGAATGATGCCGGAGGTTTCCCAGTCCAGCCGATGGACGATGCGCGCTTCCGGGTAGCCGTTTTCCTGCAGGCGGGTAATCAGGCAATCCTTGTTGTCGTCGGCGCGACCGGGCACCGAGAGCAGCAACGTCGGTTTGTCGACCACCAGTACGGCGGCGTCCTGATGGATGATGCGGATGTTGGACAACGGCATTAAAACAGCCTCGTAACAAATGCCAACGGCGGTTCAGGATCATTCCAACGAGGGAATGACCCTGAACCGCCGTCGTACCTGCCGGATCGACTCAGCGATCGGGCAGGGTGATGTTGAGTTCCAGAATCGAGCAACTGCCCTGGCTTTCCAGTGCAACATGTACGTCGTCGTTGCCGATGTTGACGTACTTGCGGATCACGTCGACCAGTTCCTTCTGCAAGGCTGGCAAGTAATCCGGCGTGCTGCGCTGGCCGCGCTCATGCGCCACGATGATCTGTAGACGCTCTTTCGCTACCGAGGCGGTACTTGGCTTTTTGTTGGCACGAAAGAAGTCAAAAAGGTTCATTACCTACCTCCAAACAGGCGCTCGAAGAATCCCTTCTTCTCGACATCGAGGAAACGGTGGGCTTTTTCTTTGCCCAGCAAACGGTCGACGGTATCGCTATAAGCCTGACCGGCATCGCTCTGGTCGTCGAGAATCACCGGTACGCCCTGGTTGGATGCCTTGAGCACCGCCTGGGATTCCGGGATCACGCCGAGCAGGGTTACCGAGAGGATTTCCTTGACGTCTTCAACGCCAAGCATCTCGCCCTTTTCAACACGCTCAGGGTGGTAGCGAGTGATCAGCAGGTGTTCCTTGATCGGGTCTTCGCCACGTTCGGCGCGACGCGATTTGCTCGCCAAAAGGCCGAGCATGCGGTCCGAATCTCGTACCGAGGACACTTCCGGGTTGGTCACGACGATCGCTTCGTCAGCGAAGTACATGGCCAGGTGCGCACCTTTCTCGATGCCCGCCGGGGAGTCGCAGACGACGAACTCGAATTGTTCCTTGAGCTCCATCAGGACTTTTTCCACGCCTTCGACGGTCAGCGCGTCTTTGTCGCGGGTCTGACTGGCGGCCAGTACGTAGAGGTTTTCCAGGCGCTTGTCTTTGATCAGAGCCTGTTGCAGGTTGGCTTCGCCGTTGACCACGTTGACGAAGTCATACACCACGCGGCGCTCGCAACCCATGATCAGGTCAAGGTTACGCAAGCCCACGTCGAAGTCGACGATCACTGTTTTGTGGCCGCGCAGAGCGAGGCCGGTACCGATAGCGGCGCTGGTGGTGGTCTTACCCACACCACCCTTGCCGGATGTAACCACGAGAATCTTGGCCAAGGTGTTTCACCCCTAAGGAAGAAGGACTTTTTAGCCCCTGAAAAACATCTCTTGAAAACTACTGCAGTCGGACAGCCTTGGCTGGAATTCGGCTTTTGGCCTTTTTCCTACTTCGTTTGAGCCGTTTTCGCTACGTTTTAGAGATGCTTGGAAAATGCGGCAGTATCCGTTAAAGCCGAATGATGTTCAACACGTCGCCCGATAGGCTGACCTGTACGCCCGAACCCCACATTGGGTCGCGACGCAAATCTTCGGAAACCTTGTAATGACCGGCGATGGAGATCAGTTCAGCGCTCAATTGCTGACAGAAAATCCGTGCCTTGGTGTCACCTTTCACGCCGGCCAGCGCCCGACCGCGCATCGGGCCGTATACATGGATGTTGCCATCGGCGAGAAGTTCCGCCCCCGGGCTGACCGAAGACACCACCACCAAATCGCCACCCTGGGCATATATCTGTTGGCCACCACGTACTGGCGTGGTGATGACGCGGGTCTGTTTGACGGTCGGCTCAGGCGGCTTTTCCGGCTTCTTTTTGACTTCGGCTTCGGCCATTTCCAGCGGTCGCTCACGGGCACCGGACGGCGGCAGCACGGGGATGTCGATGGCGATGGCGGCGGCGATGTCTTCGATGCGGCTGGCGCGGATTGCCAGGGTGCGCAGGCCATGTTGGCGACACACGCGCATCAGGCCCGGCAGATCGACCGCACCTTCGCCCGGCGGCAATTTGTCCAGCGCCAGAACCAGCGGCGCGTTGCTGAAGAAATTCGGCGCCTGCGCAACTTTGGCGGCCAATTGCCGATCGAGGCTGTCGAGGTCGTTACGGGCCAGTTCCAGCACGGTAATGGCCAGCATGCTGCCCTTTAGCTGGAACACGGGATCTTGGTCTAACGGTTCGGTTTTGCTCATGTCGGCATACAACGGCTTGTCACTAAAAGTGCCGAGACTTATAACGAGAACGCCCGCAGGCCGCAAGCCGGGTCGAACGATGTAGAATGCGCGGCCACTGAATTTACGGAAGCTTTAATGGATCGCCCGCGTTTTCGAAAAGCATTTCTTGCTCCACGCTTCTGGCCGCTCTGGTGCGGCTTGGGGCTGTTGTGGCTGATCGTGCAGCTGCCGTATCCGGCCTTGCTGACCATCGGTCGAGTTTTGGGTGCAGTGATGTATCGCTTCGCCGGCGACCGGCGGCGCATTGCCAAGCGCAATCTGGAGTTGTGCTTCCCGGAAAAATCCGCCGCTGAGCGCAAACGCCTGCTCAAGGAAAATTTCGCCTCCACCGGAATTGCCTTTTTCGAGATGGCGATGAGCTGGTGGTGGTCGCGCAAACGCCTGGCGAAACTGGCCCACGTCGAAGGCCTCGAGCATCTGCAAAAAGCCCGGCGCGAAGGCAAGGGTGTGATTCTGATGGCGGTGCATTTCACCACGCTGGAAATCGGCGCGGCATTGCTTGGCCAGCAGCACACCATCGACGGCATGTACCGCGAACACAAGAATCCGTTGTTCGACTACATCCAGCGTCAGGGCCGTGAGCGGCACAACCTCGATTCGCTGGCGGTGGAGCGTGACGACGTGCGCGGCATGCTCAAGTTGCTGCGGTCGGGACGGGCGATCTGGTACGCGCCGGATCAGGACTACGGCGCCAAGCAAAGTATTTTCGTGCCGCTGTTCGGCATTCCGGCGGCGACCGTGACCGCGACCACCAAGTTTGCCCGTTTGGGTAAAGCGCTGGTGGTGCCGTTCACGCAGGAGCGTCTGGCCGACGGCAGCGGTTATCGTCTGGTCGTGCATCCGCCGCTGGAGGACTTCCCGGGCGAGACCGAAGAAGCTGACTGCATCCGCATCAACCAGTGGGTCGAAGGCGTGCTGCGTGATTGCCCGGAGCAGTATTTGTGGGCGCATCGGCGCTTCAAGAGTCGGCCACCGGGCGAGTCGAAGCTGTACGCCAAGCGCGGTTGATTGACCCATCCCTTTAAGCACCCTGGAGTGTTGCGATGAGCCCAGCTGAACCGGTCACAGGTTTGATTCTTTCTGGCGGCGGGGCTCGGGCGGCGTATCAGGTGGGGGTGCTGGCGGCGATTGCCGAATTGCTGCCGTTGGGCGCGGACAATCCGTTTCCGGTCATCGTCGGTACCTCCGCCGGGGCGATCAACGCGGTCAGCCTCGCCAGCGGCGCCACGGATTTTCGCGCCGCCATCGAACGCCTGACGCTGTTCTGGCAGGGCTTTCGCAGCCATCGCGTGCTGCGCAGTGACTGGCCCGGCGTGATCCGCCAGGCCAGCCGTTTTGTCAGCCACAGCCTGCTCGGCCTCGGTCGGCATTTGCCGGTGGCGCTGCTCAACAGTTCGCCGCTGCGTGAACTGCTCAATGAAAAACTGCACATGCCCGGCATCGCCGAGTCCATCGCGCGCAAGCAATTGCATGCGGTGGCGGTGACCGCGTTCGGCTACGAATCGGGGCAAGCGGTGACGTTCTATCAGGGCGGCGGCACGATCGATTCATGGCTGCGGCATCGGCGCATTGGTGTGCCGACGCAATTGTCGGTGGACCATTTGCTCGCCAGTTCGGCGATTCCGCTGTTGTTCGCGCCGGTGAAAATCGGTGATGAATATTACGGTGATGGTGCGGTGCGGCAATCGGCGCCGATCAGCCCGGCGCTGCATCTGGGCGCCAGTCGCGTGCTGGTGGTGGGTGTTAGCGGCAACCCGCGCGGGTTTGATCCGCAGCAGCCGCTGGAGCGCACCTACACGGGGCAGCAGCCGACGCTAGCGCAGATCGGCGGGCACATGCTCAACAGCACGTTCATTGACAGTCTGGAGAGCGACATCGAGTTGTTGCAGCGTCTCAACCAGTTCAGCCATCTGATGCCTCCCGGAACGCCGACCCGCGAGTTGGGCGTGGCGCCGGTGGAGGTTTTGGTGATTTCGCCGAGTCAGCCGATCGATGAGATTGCGGCGCGGCATCGTCAGGAATTGCCGGCGGCATTGCGTTTGTTCTTGCGTGGGCCGGGGGCGACGAAGACGAGCGGGGCGGGGGTGTTGAGTTATCTGTTGTTCGAGGCGGGGTATTGCAGCGAGTTGATCGATTTGGGGCGACGGGATGCGTTAGCCAAGCGTGCAGAGTTGTGCCGGTTTTTGGGTATTAGTGAAGCGGTGACTTCGGCCTGAAATTGGCGCTGGGGCATTCGCGAGCAGGCTCGCTCCCACATTGGAACTCGGTCGAATGTGGGAGCGAGCCTGCTCGCGAAGCTTTCAAGATCAGAAGTGGAACTTCACCAGGAAGTTGGTCACGCTCTGATTGGTCTTGAACGCACCGGTGTCGTCGATGCCGTACTTGTCTTTCCAGTAGTCGTATTCAACACCGACATACAACTGCTTCTCGCCAAAACTCAACGCTTTGCCCAAGTCGTATTTGACCTGTGGGTTGAAGTGCAGGTTGGCGTGGTAATCGCCCTTGGAGTTGGAATCGTTGTCGGTCACCCAGTCCATGTAGCCGTCGATCAGGATGTCCGACTTGCCGACCGGGATGGTGTAGGACCAGACCGGGGTGATCTGCCAGACGTTGTCACCGGCACGCGGGCCTTCGGTGTGGCGCTGGTAGAAGTTCAACTGGAAGTAGTCGAAGCCCGGGATGGCCAGGTCGAAGCCTGGACCGATCAGGTAGGACTCGGTGTCACCTTCGCCGAACTCGTAGGTCATTGCCAGCAGGACATCTTTGATCGGGCCGAACTCGATCTTCTGGTCGAGCACCTTGCCCAGCGAGATGCGCGGGCTGAACTCACCGTAGTAGGTATTCGGACCGTTGCTGAAGTCCTTGCCACCGTTGTAGAAGATCTTGTCGAAGAAGAAGAAGTTGTCGCCGTACGTCCACGCATCGGCGTGTTCGAAGGTGACGGTCTGCTGGATGCGCGGGTTGACCTGGAAGTCCTTGCCATACAGATAGGTCAGGCTGTTGTTCTGCCACTGCAGCAGGCCCTCGGCCATGGCCTGGCCGCCGGCCAACATCGATCCCGCGAGCATCAGGCTGGTGCACATACGTTTCATTCGGTTGCTCCCAAAGTAGGTGTTCCACGTTTATTTTTTTAAGATCGGCGCTCTGGTGTGGCGCCTTTTTTCGTTGCTGCAAAAGTCATCCGATTGGTCAGCTTTCATGCTGTTAGCAAGAGCTGGGCCAAGGCTTTTCGAAAAGCAAAAAAACGCCCGTCGGCTGCAAAAAAACAGTCGATTGAGCGTGTTTTCGGGATGCCTCGGTACTGACCGGGGCCGGGATAAGTTGGCCCGTCGGTCAGGAATTAAATCCGGGCTTTTTTTTAGACCGAATTCAAGAGGCCGCGGAGAATACTGACTCCTCGGCCAGCTCTCAAGTGCCCCGCAACAGAGCACCGACGACAGGTATGGAGCACGGTTGCGGGCCATCTTAAAAGTGCACCTTCACCAGCAGGCTGGCGGTGTTCTGATTAGTGTCGAAATTGTGGGTGTTTTCGATGCCGTATTTGTTCTTCCAGTAGCTGTATTCGGTGCCGACGTACAGCTGCTTCTGACTCCAGCCCAAGGCTTTGCCGAGGTCGTATTTGATCTGCGGATTGATGTGCAGGTTGGCGTGGTAGGTGCCGCGCGAGTTCTCGTCGTTGTCGACCACCCAGTCGAGGTAGCCGTCGATCAGCACATCGGAATTGCCCAGGGGAAAGCTGTACGACCAGGCCGGGGTGATCTGCCAGACACCGTCGCCGGGGCGCGGGCCTTCGGTCTGGCGGCGATAGAAATTCAGGGTGACGTAGTTGAAGCCGGGCACCTTGAGGTCGAAGCCGGGGCCGATCAGATAGGCTTCGCTGTCGCCTTCGCCGTATTCATACGTCATGGCGAGTAGAACGTCTTTGATCGGGCCGAACTCGAGTTTCTGGTCGAGGATCTTGCCGAAGGACAGGCGTGGGCTGAATTCGCCGTAGAAAGCGTGGGGGCCTTTGTTCGCATCTTCTTTGCCGTTGTAGAAGATCTTGTCGACGAACAGGAAGTTGTCGCCGTACTGCCACTTGTCGGCGTGCTCGAAGGTCAGCGTTTGCTGAATCGACGGGTTGATGGCGAAATTCTTGCCATACAGATAGCTGAGGCTGTTGGTTTGCCACAGCAGGAGATCGCCGGCCATGGCTTGACTCGCAGCCAGCAGGCCACCGCTTAACAGCACATTTGTCTGTGTACGAATCATCTGTTGCTCCCTCTTGTTTTTATTGTTTGAGGCGCAGAGCTGTTGCTGCCCCTTGTGGCAGCGAGCAGGCTCGCTACAACAAGGGGATATCCGTGTTGCTGTTAGTGCTGGTGTGCGTGGCAGTCGTTGATCGCCGCGCGCTCTTTGCCGCCGAGAATGTTGAACAGCAGGTTCAGCGTCAGCGCGCTGAGCGTTGCCATGGCGATGCCGCTGTGAGTAATCGGGCTCATCCACATTGGCAGATGGGCGAAGAACTCAGGGCGCACCACCGGGATCAGGCCCATGCCGATGCTCACCGCCACCAGCAACTGGTTGCGACGGTCGCCGATGTCGGCTTCCTGAAGAATCTTGATGCCGGTGGCGGCGACCATGCCGAACATCGCAATCGCTGCACCGCCGAGAACGGCCGGTGGAATCGAGGCGACGAGGAATGCCGCTTTCGGCAGCAGGCTGAGGACGATCAGCAAGCCCCCGGCCACGATGGTCACCGAGCGGCAGCGCACGCCGGTCATCTGCACCAGGCCGATGTTCTGCGCGAACGAGGAGTGGGTGAAGGTGTTGAAGAAACCGGCGACAAACGAAGCGCTGGCATCACACAGCAGGCCGCGTCGCAGCATGCGTGGGCAGACTTCCTGGCCGGTGATCTTGCCCAGCGCGAGGAACATGCCGGTGGATTCTACGAAGATGATCACGACTACCAGACACATCGACAGGATCGGCGCGAGTTCGAATTTCGGCATGCCGAAATGCAGCGGGGTGACGAATTGAATCCATGGCGCGTTGGCCATGCCACTCAGGTCGACCATGCCGATCGCGCCGCACAGGATGTAGCCGAAGCACATGCCGATCAGTACGGAAATATTGACCCAGAAACCGCGCATGAAGCGGTGGACCAGCAGAATAGTGCCCAACACCAGAGCGGCGATGGCGAGATAAATCGGTGAGCCGAATTGTGCAGCATCGACGCCGCCACCGGCCCAATTCACGGCCACGGGGAACAGCGATAAACCGATCGAGGTGATGACCGTGCCGGTCACCAGAGGCGGGAAGAAGCGTACGACCTTGGACATGAACGGCGCGATGATCATGCCGAAGAAACCGGCGGCGATCGTGGCACCGAAGATGCCTTGCAGGCCGATACCGGGCATGCCGGCCATGGCGACCATGCTGCCGACTGCGGCAAAACTGGCGCCCATCATCACCGGCATGCGAATGCCCATCGGGCCGATGCCCATGGACTGGACGATGGTGGCGACACCGGCGACCAAGAGGTCAGCGTTGATCAGGAAGGCAATTTCTTCACGACTCAGGCCAGCGGCCTGTCCAATGATCAGCGGCACCGCGATGGCACCACCGTACATCAGCAGAACATGTTGCAAACCGACCAGGATCAGTTGCAAAAGGGGCAATCGCTGAATGGCGGGTGCGTCGGGGATGCGCGCTTTGGACAGCTCGGACATGCAACACCTCGGATCTTTTTATTCTTGTGATTAACAGCTGCCGGGTTGCTCACAGCTGTTTCTTTGCATCAGGTAAAACGCATTAAGGCGATTCGCGAGCAGGCTCGCTCCCACAGGAAATGCGCGATCTCTGTGGGAGCGAGCTGGCTCGCGAAGTTTTACGGCTTAGTTGGTCTGGGCTCCCTGCACAATCCAGGCGCCGATCAGGTCACGTTCCTGCTGGGTCATCTGCGTGATGTTGCCCAGTGGCATGATCTGACTGGTGACCGCTTGTGCCTGAATCCGCGCCGCGTTCTGGCGGATTTGCTCAGGGGTGTCGAACATCACACCCGCTGGTGCAGCGCTGAACAACGGGCTGGTTGGCTTGGCCGAGTGGCAAACCGCGCAGCGTTCTTGAATCACGCTGTGCACTTTGTCAAAGCCAGGGCCTGCGTTGGAGGCTTGCGCCGGTGCTGCTGCGGGTTCGGCAGGGGCTGCCGGTGCCGCTTCAGCGGGTTTCGCGCCACCGCCCAGTGCCGTTTCAGGCAGCGGTTGGTACTCGATTTTTGCCGGAGCCTTGGCCACTTCCGGCGCGGTCGACATCGGCGTTGGGCCGGTGACGTAGGCCAGGGTGATCATGCCCACCGCTGCCACTGGCAGGGTCCAGGCAAACTTGTGGCTGTCGTGACGGGTGTTGAAGTAGTGACGCACCAACACGGCCAACACCGCGATCCCGGCCAAGATCAACCAGTTGTACTGGCTGCCATAAGTGCTCGGGAAGTGGTTGCTGATCATGATGAACAGCACCGGCAGGGTGAAGTAGTTGTTGTGACGTGAACGCAGCAAGCCTTTGGCCGGCAGCGCCGGATCCGGCGTACGGTTCTCGGCAATCGCCGCAACCAGTGCACGCTGCGCCGGCATGATGATGCGGAACACGTTACCGACCATGATCGTGCCGATGATCGCGCCAACGTGCAGGTACGCACCACGACCGCTGAACACTTTGCTGAAGCCATATGCCGCGCCGATGATCAGCACGAACAGGATGAAGCCCAGCAGAGCAGGGCGTTTGCCCAGGGCCGAGTCGCACAGGAAGGAGTAGATGAACCAGCCGATAAACAGCGAGCCGATACCGATGGCCACGCCTTCAGGGCCGCTCAGTGTGCTGCCCGGAGCCAGCAGGTAGAGCGTTGGGTTGGAGTAGAACACCACGCACAGCAGCGCGATACCCGACATCCAGGTGAAGTAGGCTTCCCATTTGAACCAGTGCAGGTTGTCCGGCATGGTCGGTGGAGCCAGTTTGTATTTTTCGAGGTGATAGATACCGCCACCGTGGATCGCCCACAGGTCACCGGCCAGGCCGGTTTTCGGGTTGACGCGGTTGAGGTTGTTCTCCAGCCAGACGAAGTAGAACGACGCGCCGATCCAGGCCACGCCAGTAATCATGTGAACCCAGCGCACGCTCAGGTTCAGCCATTCCAACAGATGTGCTTCCACAGTCTTTACCTCTCGCCTGTCACTCTTGTTGTCGAGTGATCAGACCTTCTCTTATTGGTGGGGGGCGAGGATCAAACGCTCATCCTCTTTGAAAAAATGCTCATCGCAGTTATTGCCTGTGCCACTGCGATCAACCACCAGGAAGTCATCCCGCTTTTCGATCGTCAGCACCGGATGGTGCCAAACGCCGCGATGGTAATTAATGCCCTGCCTGCCGTTGGTGACGAAGGCGCGGACCAAGCCTGATACAGGTTCATCGCCAACTGGCGCGACCACGATCAGAAAGGGGTTGCCGAGCAGCGGTATGAAAGCCTGGCTGCCCAGCGGATGGCGTTCCAGCATGCAAACGGTCAGTGGCATGTCCTGCGCGTCGGCGCGGAAGATGCTGATGATCGCGTTGTCCTCAGGCTGAGCGGTTTCGACCGTCGCCAGTTTATGGAAGCGCATGGTCGAACCGTTGTTGATCATGAAGTGATCGCTGCCGTCGGTTTCGATCACGTCACCGAAAGGGGCGAAGGCTTCTTTGGTCAGCGGTTCAATCGTTAGTGTGCGCATGCTGTTCTTCTTTTCGTTGAGTGATCGTTCCCACGCTCCGCGTGGGAATGCAGCCCGTGACGCTCCGCGTCACATCCAGAACGGACGCAGAGCGTCCAGTGATGCGTTCCCACGCAGAGCGTGGGAACGATCAGTGCGGCGTTATTTAGCGACCTTGCCGAGAACGCGCAGGCGGCTCACACCACCGTCCGGGAACACGTTCAGGCGGATGTGGGTGATCGGGCCCAGTGCCTTGATCTGCTCGACGAAGGTGTGCTCGGCGTGCATTTCCAGTTTCTGGCTTGGCAGCAGATCGCGCCAGAACAGCGACTGGGTTTCGATCTGGCTGTCCGTACCGCCCTTGACGAACGCGCCCTGGATCGAGCAAGTGTCCGGGTAGTTGCCTTTGAAGTGCAGGGTGTCGACGACGATCTTCTCGATCTCGCCCGGATGACCCAGCGCGACGATCACCCAGTCATTACCCGGCGTGCGACGACGAGCAGTTTCCCAGCCGTCGCCCATGTTGATGCCACGGCCCGGGTTGAGGATGTTGCTCATGCGGCCGAAGTGTTCGTCGGAGCAGGCGAGGGCGCGGCCACCGTTGAGGGCTGCTGCCAGATCGACTTGCTCGTTGTCGCCAACCGCCGACCAGTCGCGATGCGGCACACCGTACACGCGCAGACGGGCAACACCGCCGTCCGGGTAGATGTTGAAGCGCAGGTGGCTGAACGCTTGGTCGTTGCTGATTTCGTGGTAGTGGTGGCTGTTGCCCTGCAGCTCGACGGCCGACAGCACTTCAGTCCACTGGGTGTTTTCATCAGGCTCGCCCGAGGCCAGGAAGCAGGCTTCCAGCGAGGCCGATGGCGGGAAGTTGCCGGTGAAGAATGAAGTGTCGATGTCCACGCCTTTGATCGAGCCCGGTACGCCCAGACGGATCACCGCGCTGTCGAAGCCTTCGAAGCGCTTGCGGCGCGATTCCCAGCCGTCCATCCACTTGCCGTTGTCATCGAACACGCCCTCCTTCCATACGGCCGGGGTCGGTTGGAACAGACGATTGGCGTCTGCGAACCAGTCATCGGTGACCGAGATGATTTTGGTGCCCAGACGGGCATCGGCCAGGTTGACGAACTTCTCGAAAGGTACGGCGTAAGCTTTCATTCTTCTTGTCTGCCTTTAAATAAGTGGCTGGGGATGCTTGCAAGACCCTGGGTACTCTCCGCGTTTGATGTACTCGGGTCAGGCTCGCTATAGGGTCAGTAAACGGAACAGGGCGATCTTGTTGATCTCCGCCAGCGCGCATTTGAACTCGGTATCTTGCGAGTTGTGAATGCGCGTTTCGAACGCCGCGAGGATCTGATGCCGATTGCTGCCTTTTACCGCCATGATGAAGGGAAACTTGAACTTGGCCTTGTAGCCGTCGTTCAGCTCGGTGAAGCGCTGGAACTCTTCGGCCGTGCATTGGTGAATACCGGCGCCAGCCTGTTCATTGGTGCTGGCTTCGGTCAGTTGGCCCTGGACGGCCGCTTTGCCGGCCAGGTCCGGGTGAGCGTTGATCAGTGCCAGTTGACTGGCGTGATCGGCGCTCAACAGGATGTCGCTCATGCGCTGGTGCAGGGTTTCGATCTCGTCGATCGAAGCGTCCGCGCCGAGGTCGTAGGCCTTCTCGGCCACCCATGGCGAATGTTCGTAGATGTCGGCGAAGGCTTTGACGAAAGCGTCGCGGCTCAGGGTCGACGGTTGCAGGGTTTGAAAGCGGCTCATTTCGCGGCCTCTTGGTACGGGTGGGTTTCGTGCCAGTGACGCGCGATGTCAACGCGACGGCTGAACCACACCTGTTCATGACTTTTGGCGTATTCGATAAAGCGTTTGAGCGACGCGAGGCGACCCGGACGGCCGATCAAGCGGCAGTGCAGACCGATCGAAAGCATCTTCGGCGCTTCGGCGCCTTCGGCGTAGAGCACGTCGAACGCGTCTTTGAGGTATTCGAAGAAGTCGTCACCCTTGTTGAAACCCTGCACTTGGGTGAAGCGCATGTCGTTGGTGTCGAGGGTGTAAGGAATCACCAGATGCGGCTTGCCGGTCGGGTTGTTCGGTTCCCAGTAGGGCAGGTCGTCATCGTAGGTGTCGCAGTCGTAGAGGAAACCGCCTTCTTCCATGACCAGACGACGGGTGTTCGGGCCGGTGCGGCCGGTGTACCAGCCCAGTGGGCGCTCACCGGTGATTTCGGTGAGGACGCGGATCGCTTCGAGCATGTGCTCGCGTTCCTGCGCTTCGTCCATGTACTGATAGTCGATCCAGCGGTAGCCGTGGCTGCAGATTTCGTGGCCGGCATCGACCATCGCGCGGATCACATCCGGGTGGCGCTGCGCGGCCATGGCGACGGCGAAGATGGTCAGCGGAATGTCGAATTCCTTGAACAGTTTCAGGATCCGCCAGACGCCGGCACGGCTGCCATACTCGTAAAGCGATTCCATGCTCATGTTGCGCGCGCCTTGCAGCGGCTGAGCAGCAACCATCTCGGACAGGAAGGCTTCGGATTCTTTGTCGCCGTGCAAAATGTTGCGCTCGCCGCCTTCTTCATAATTGAGTACGAAGGACAGGGCGATGCGGGCATTGCCCGGCCAGTGTGGGTGAGGAGGGTTACTGCCGTAACCGATCAGGTCGCGTGGGTAGTCAGCGCTCACTGCAGTTTCCTTCTTGTTCGTTGACAGATGGGTGTGGCGGCCTGGCAGGCTGGCGTCACAGCGATGGGCTGATTGTATACAACTTCAATCGCAATTTGTAAGCCTGAATTTTCGCATTTTTCACCGGCTGTCATCTTTTACGGGGATAGCCGTCAACCTGCAAGAAACCTGCCTGATCAGTCAGCTAATGGATCGGAGGTTCACTGATCAGGCGCTTTACCGGCCTATCCGTGGTAAATGCCCGGATGGCGGGGGTGACGGAAAAAATGTCGTTTTTATTGTGTACAATTTTTTTGAAAAGTGTCTTAATCAATCGCTCGCCGCAGCTTTTCGTGCTCCGAATCGGTGCGGTCTCCTTTTTATCTGACTTCGGGAGGCGCGAGGTCTGACTGCTTCCACGCAGGCAGGCGCGCAGAATCAATGGGACGTTTGACAACACACGTTTTGGACGCTGCACACGGTTGCCCGGGCAGTTCGATCAAGGTCGAGCTGTACCGCGTTGAAGGTTCGCAACTGGAATTGGTCGCCAGTGCCGTAACCAACAGCGATGGCCGGGTCGATGCACCGCTGCTGCAAGGCGATGACTATCGCACCGGCGTTTATCAGGTTCAGTTCCATGCGGGCGATTACTACCGCGCCCGTGGCGTGCAGTTGCCGGAACCGGCATTTCTGGACGTGGTGGTGCTGCGCTTCGGCATCTCTGCCGAACAGGATCACTACCACGTGCCTTTGCTGATTTCACCTTACAGCTATTCCACGTACCGGGGCAGCTGACCCCCAAGCAGCTGCCCCCACCGGGAAGCGACTGCGCATATAGCTTCTTTGGTCTTTCGCCCGCTCACACTGCGGGCTTTTTTTTGTGCGCAGTTTTGGTGCCGTGGTGATGCTCGGGCCTCGCTGATCAGATCATTGGAATGTCGTCCCTGACCATGAACACCGTCTCCATGCCTGCCGTTTGCTGAATCCCGCCCTTAAGCCAGATCACTTTGCCACCGGCGTCGGCGTCCAGCAGCACTTGCGAAGCCGGCTCGCCAATGCGGTCGATCAGTGTGCTCGCCGTGCGTGGATCAGGCGTCAGCGGCAGCGGGATGAAGTTTTCGCGGATGCGATACAGGCTCAGGAAAAATACCCGGTCATGCCCCTCGCGCGTGAACACCAGCGCCGGCCAGGCGTTGCCGCCGTTGGGCTGGATCACGCTGTATCCCGTGCGCCTGAGCATGTCCGCCATGTACACCTTGAAGTTGAGTCCGCCGGGATGCGCGAGGAAGTAGTCGTAATCGGAGCGGTAGTAATTGACCTCCAGATCGATGCGCGTCAGGTCACCGCTGACTTTGTCCGGTATCACCAGTTTGCGAACGGCCTGGCCGCTTTCCGGGGTGATCGGCAGGGTGGGCAGCATCAGCAACGGTTCGGCCAGTTCCGCTCGTGAGGCCGGATTACCCACCCGCCAGTCGTTGAAGGTTTGCCGCAGGGCGGTCAATCCGGCACCCGTGGTGGTTGTGGAGCCGTTGGCCAGAATGAACTGGTGCCTCGCGACATTGTGCAAGGTGATCGAAGAGAAGACCGGGAAGAAGTCGGCAACCGAGGCCGTCATGGATTTTTCGAAGGCCATGAAGGGGTCGATTTTCCAGGCATTTTCCGGTGGCACACGGATCGCACCGCGCGGTTGATGGTGCTTGTTGATGTGCAGCACCGTTTCCAGTGTGTCGAAACTGCGGGCCGGATGGGCCGGGTCGTCGATGTAGACAATCAAGTCATCGGTTGCCCGTGGCAGTAACGCATGGCGCTCGCCTTCGACGGAAATCGAGTGGGGTGGCGACGCTTCCACCGGAATGTCGCGATTGGCCAGCGTGGCTTGCGTTGGCCGAGTGGCCTGCGAAGGGTACGCATCAAGTTCCGGTAAAGGCTGCTGGCCGGGCTTTCTTGCCGCTTTAAGTTCAGGGGCGGAAACGCGGTAAATAAAAAAGTCCGTCTGCCTGGCTTCGGTGAGATGGACGCCCCCGACGAGCCAGTTCAGCGTGTTGCTTTCGTGTGCCTCGACCACCACCTGATGAGTTTCGTGACCTAGATAAGTGCGCATGGATTGTGAGTAAAGATCCCTCGGCAAGTCGTAGGCAAGGTGACGGGTCGAGGTGTTGCGCAGGGTCATGAAATAGGTTTGATCGGCTCGCCTCAGCACCAGCGTTGCACCCGCGCTTTGCGCAGAAGGGGGGAAAACCTCGTAACCGCAGCGTGTCAGCAGGGTTTGATAGGTCTGCCGGATCAGCATTTGGTTCACGCCTTGGTGAAAGGTTTGCCATTCGTCATGACGCAATTTGAAGTCGACGCGGTGCGCTGCCTGAGCATGGTCGACCAACGGCAGGTACAACGTGCGCCATCCGGACACTTCGCCGCTATGAAACACCGGGAGCAATTGCAGCGGATCGTTGAGGTTCCCGAGCGCAGCAGCGGCGCTGCTGTCCGTCGACGGCGCGCCCCTCCATCGGGCCAGGGTGTTTGAGAGGTGCAGCAAGCCATTGGCCGTCATTTCATTGGAGGGAAAGGTGCTTTCGAACAAACCTCGGGCGAGTGTCCGAGCGGTGACTTCGGTGAAACTGTCGAAGCTCTCCGCGATGCTTTGCGTCAGCGGTTTGTCGAAGATCGGCCCGGTGACGTGCCATTGCGCGGTGGGTACATCCGTTGAGTTGGAAGCCGGGGTGCTCACCTGCGACACGGCGCGAACGGGTTGTCGCCAGGGTTGAGCAATGAGCATGCCTTCAAATGAATCAAACCCTTCAGGAAAGGTAAATGGACGAATCACCGCCACGTCCGCCGACGAGCCGGGCAGGGTTCGGTAGTGCTGCCCACCGATCTTGATGGACCCGGAAAGACTCGGCTCGGCCTCTCCCCACGTGCGCCACAGATCCGGGTTGAGGCGGGGCCTGTTGCCGCGTTGCGCTGGGTTGCCTGGCGATCGGCTCGGTGGCTCGAGGCGTACGCGTTTGCTTGGCCCGGTATCCATCGAGGGAGGCGCGGGGCGCTTGACGGTGTCTTTAGCTTGGGGTTTCTCTTGCCACAGCGAGGTGCCTTCAATGCGCTCAAGCAGCGGACCTTTGGCATTTGGATTGGTCGCGCTGATGGCTCGAATGTCACCACTGCGGTGGGTGGTCACCATTACCACGCCGCCGTCCTTGATGCGGGCATACCTTCTGTTGGCGTTTCCTCGCACGCTCCACGACGTGCCATCGGCATCAGGCTCGGTGAGAAAGGCCTGCTGATATACGGAAATTTCGAGCTTCTTCAATGGCACCGGCGCGGGCGGCGAAACGGGGATGTTCCAGTCAGCAGCGGCCGGTGGTGTGGCGTCGGCGGGTGTTTGCCATTTCGACGTGCCGTCGACGCGCGTCAGTACCAACAGATCCTGATGGGGCGACTGGCTCGCCAGGACAAACTGACCTTGACCGTCGGTGCGGATACTGGTCACGCCCAGACCTTGCACGTCGGCATACAGCGTGCTGCTCGAATCGACGAACAGACCGGTATCGCCGAGGGGCATGCGGTCGCGGGCGCTGTCGGCACCGAGCACCACCAGGTCAGGCGGAACGTTCGGAGAATCGGGGCTGGTCAGGTCGACGACGATCACTTCTGCGGGGCTCGCCGGTTGGGTGTCGAGCGTTGTGCCAGCCTGGGTCGGGTCGACGGGGCGCTCACTGCCGGGCTGAAGAATGCCGGGCAGATCCGGGCGCGGAATGATGGGTGTCGCGTCTGGCGTAAGCCTGGGAGGCACGATGTTGACGGTATCCGGCGTGACGGGTGTGCCGCTGCCAGGCGTCGTGGGGGTGTGGGTGCCAGGGACTGGCTTTGGAGGTTTATACACGGTAACTCTCCGATCGTTGATCGCTTGTCTGGGCCGTCGGCGAAACGCTCGCCGGGGGATGGCCGGAGATGCTAGCGATGGATCAGCGGGGGAGAGGCATACATATATATTGCGTGGTTACGGGGTATTGCGAGGCATGAGCGGGTGATTGCCCTCGCCAGCAATTCTGGCGAGGGCTGCGGCGGATCAGTGGCTGCTCAGCAGCGAAACACCGCCAGCGGTGCCGAACAGCGCAGCACTGATGCGGTTGAACCAGCTCTGGCCCTTGCCGCTGCGCAGATAACGCGCGGCACCGTGAGCGCCGAGGCCGTAGGTCAATTTGCACAACAAATCGAGCACGGTCCAGGTTGCAATCATGATCAACAGCTGTGGCAGGAACGGCTGCTCGGCGCTGAGGAACTGCGGCAGAAACGCGGCGAAGAACAGAATGTCTTTCGGGTTGCTCGCGCCCAGTACGAAGGCTCGGCCAAACAGTGCACGGAAGCGCGGTACTGCGGCAGCTTGCGGCACTTCAGCGCCGGTCGATGGCTGGCGCGATTGCTGCCAGCTCTGCCAGGCGAGGTAGAACAGGTACAAGGCGCCGACGATTTTCAACGCGCTGAACAGTTGTTCCGAGGCCAGCAGCAAAGCGCCCAGCCCGAGCGCCGAGGCACTGAGCAGGCAGATCGACGCGGTCACGCCGCCGAGAAATGCCGGATAAGAACGGCGCAATCCGTAATTCAGACTGTTGCTGATCATCAGCAACGACAGCGGCCCCGGAATCAGGATCACCACCAGTGCAGCACCGCTGAACAGCAGCCAGGTTTCCAGACTCATCACTTTCCTCCTTTTTGTTGTATTGAAAAATGCACAAAAGCCCCACCCGCAAGGGTGAGGCTGTTTTGAAGCCTGAACCGCTTAGCGCTTACAAGAAGATGAACTTGGCGATGAAGATCGCGCAGAGCACCCACAGGCTGACGGAAATTTCCTTGTACTTGCCAGTGCCGGCCTTCAACGCCACGTAAGTGATGAAGCCCAGCGCGATGCCGTCGGCGACCGAAAAGGTCAGTGGCATCATGATCGCGGTGACGATGGCGGGGATGGCGTCAGTGGCTTCGTCCCACTCGATGTGGGCCATGCCGCCCATCATCAGCATCGCAACGTAGATCAATGCACCGGCGGTGGCGTAGGCCGGAATCATGCCGGCCAGCGGTGCGAAAAACATTGCCGCTATAAATAGCACACCTACGGTGACTGCGGTAAGACCAGTCCGACCACCAGCGGCCACGCCGGCAGCACTTTCTACATAGCTTGTTACTGGAGGAACACCGACCACGGCGCCGAACACGCTGGAGGCACTGTCGGCTTTCATTGCGCGGGAAAGGTTTTCGATGCGACCGTCGGCGTTGACCAGATTGGCGCGCTGGGCGACGCCCATCAGGGTGCCGGCGGTGTCGAACATGTGCACAAAGAGGAACGCCAGGACCACGCTGATCATGCTGACGTTGAACACGCCGGCCACGTTCATCGCCATGAAAGTTGGCGCCAGACTGGGTGGCGTCGACATGATCCCTTCGTAATGCACGATGCCCAGGCCCCAACCGGCCAGGGTCACGGTGATGATGCTGATGAGGATTGCGCCGAATACGCGGTGGTAGCTGAGGATCGCGATCATCAGGAAGCAGATGGCGGCGAGGAGCGGGCCAGGTTCACGCAGGGAGCCGAGCTTGATCAGTGTCGCTGGACTGTCGACGACGATGCCGGCGGTTTTCAGACCGATCAGACCGAGGAACAGACCGACACCGGCGCCCATCGCAAAGCGCAGGCTGACCGGAATACTGTTGAGCAGCCATTCGCGAATCCGCGAGAACGTCAGGATCATGAACAGCACACCGGAGACAAACACCGCACCGAGCGCGGTTTCCCAGTTGTAGCCCATGGTGCCGACCACGGTGTACGTGAAGAACGCATTGAGGCCCATGCCCGGCGCCAGACCCACCGGCCAGTTGGCGTACAGGCCCATCAACAGGCAGCCCAGCGCAGCGGCGATACAGGTGGCGACGAAGGCTGCACCGTGATCAATCCCGGCATCGGCCATGATGTTCGGGTTGACGAAGATGATGTAAGCCATGGTGATGAAGGTTGTCAGACCGGCAATCAGCTCGGTCTTCACCGTGGTGCCATGCAAGCTGAGTTTAAACAGACGTTCCAGCAAGCCACCGCGTATTGGTGGCGAGAGATCCAGCGTCGATGCTTCGGATTTGCGGCTTTCCACAGCGAGTACTCCTCAAGAGTTTTATTGTTATTTCCAGGGCCGGACCCATGAGGGGTGGCAGCGGCCCTTTGAGGCATACGCGAATTTGTTGACCATGCGGTCAGGAACTCGCACGCTGTGGATTATGCTTTTGTGTACAAATAAAGCAAATATTGTTTTTGGTTTTGTTTACGAAAGTACCGTCGATAGGGATATATCGCCCTTGAGCGCACCTTCCCGAGCAAGCTCGCTCCAACATCGGAATGCGGTCAAATGTGGGAGCGAGCGTGCTCGCGAAGAGGCCGTCCCATTCAATCGAGCACTGCCTGACTGTTCCCCAACGCCAAATTCACCGCCAACCACCCATTCACAGCCGCCTCCCCAGCCTCGGCAAACACCCGCTCCAGCAATTTCACCTGCTCACGCCGCAGCGCCTGCTCGAACTTAGCGCCTTCCGCCGTCAACTCGAGCAACCGCTTACGCTTGTCGGCCTCCGACGCCACGCTGTCGACCAGGTGCATCTCCTGCAACTGGCGCAACGGCATGTTCAACGCCTGTTTGCTCACGCCCAGCAATCCGAGCAACTCCTTCACACTCAGATTCGGATAGCGCGCGATAAAAAACACAATGCGTTGGTGCACCCGGGAGAGGCCGCGGCGCTCGAGCATTTCGTCAGCCTTGGCGGTGAACGCCTGATAGCCGAAGAAAAACGCTTCCATCGCTTGTTGTTGGCTGGATGGGTTTTTAAGGTCAAGCATGTTGACGTACTCGCTCAAGCTGTCGTAATTTCAGTCAACCAGTTTGACTCATTTTTCATCCGCCTCGCTACCGGTGACCCCTATGGCTTTTTCCGAACGTGTTTCGCGCCTTAAAAGTTCTCTGATCCGTGAAATCCTCGCCGCCGCTCAGCGTCCCGAAGTGATGTCGTTCGCTGGCGGCTTGCCGGCCGAAGCCATGCTGCCGAAAGTCGAGTGGGCTGAGATGCCGCTGGCGCTCGGCCAATACGGCATGAGTGAAGGCGAACCGGCGTTGCGCGAAGCGTTGGCGGCGGAGGCGAGGGCGCTCGGCCTGGAATGTCAGGCGAGTCAGGTTCTGGTGGTCAGTGGTTCCCAGCAAACCCTCGATCTGGCGGCCAAGCTGTACATCGACAAGGGCACGGAGATCCTGCTCGAAGCGCCGACTTATCTCGCCGCGCTGCAAATATTCCAGTTGTTCGGCGCCGATTGCCTGACCGTAGCGCAAGAGTCCGATGGTCCGAACCTGGCGCAGTTGCGTAGTCGTCTGGAGCAACATCGTCCGGCGTTCATCTACCTGATCCCGACGTTCCAGAACCCATCCGCCGTGCGCTACAGCGAAGCCAAACGCGCAGCGGTTGCCGCGTTGCTCGACGAGTTCGGCGTCACACTGATCGAAGATGAACCGTACCGCGAACTGACCTTCGACGGCGGCAGCGCCAAACCGATTGCCGGACGCTTGCAGAAATCCAGCTGGATCTACACCGGCACCGTGTCGAAAACCCTGCTGCCGGGGCTGCGCGTTGGTTACCTGATCGCCAGCCCGGATCTGTTCCCGCATCTGCTCAAACTCAAGCAATCGGCGGACTTGCACACCAACCGCATCGGCCAGTGGCAGGCGCTGCAATGGATCGGTACGGAGAAATATCAACAGCATTTGAGTGAATTGCGCGGGTTCTACCGCCAGCGCCGGGATGCATTTCAAGCCGCGCTGGAAACGCATTTTTCTGATTTGGCCGACTGGAACATGCCTCAAGGCGGGCTGTTTTTCTGGCTGACGTTGAAGCAACCGCTGGACACGCGAACCTTGCTCAACGAGGCGTTGGCCAATGACGTAGCGTTTATGCCGGGTGAACCGTTCTTTCCAGAGCCAGATAACCATCACGGGCATTTGCGCCTGAACTTCAGCCACATCGATCCGGCGCGACTGGATGAAGGGTTGAAGCGATTGGCGGCGGTGGTGCGCCGGGCTCAGCTAGAGAAAGCGGCGTGAAAACAAATAAACCGGCTCATGGGCCGGTTTATTTTTGTCTGGAATTTGAGGCGGCTGAGAGGGCCTCTTCGCGAGCAGGCTCGCTCCCACAGTGGAAATGCATTCCAAAGGGTGGGAGCGAGCCTGCTCGCGAAGGCGTCAATCAGCCCACCACATAATCATCAGACTGCCGCGAAGCGTTTATCCAGATAATCAATAATCACCTTCGACTCATACATCCACGTCGTCTGCCCATTCTCTTCAATGCGCAGGCAAGGCACTTTGATCCGGCCGCCCTGTTCCAGCAGCGTCTGACGATCCTGCTCGTTGTTTTTCGCATCCTTCAGCGCTACCGGCACATTCAAACGACGCAAAGTACGGCGGGTTTTCACGCAGAACGGGCAGGCGTGGAACTGGTACAGGGTCAGATCCTTCGCGGAGGCATCTACTTGAGCCTGGGCAGCGGCGGGGCGTTTTTTCTTGCCCGGACGGGTGATGAAGTCGATGAAGATAACCAGTTGGCCGAGGCCGACACGAAGCGCTTTGACGAACACGTTGAAAGCCTCACGGTGCAGATTGAGAAAGGCGCGCAGCTTACCCGATTTTTCACGGACGAAAAAAAACCGGCGATGAATGCCGGTTTTCTTCGTGCTGCAGATTACTTGATCAGGCTGAGAAACTCGCTGCGGGTCGCTGCGTTTTCACGGAACTCACCGAGCATCACCGAAGTGATCATCGACGAATTTTGCTTCTCGACACCGCGCATCATCATGCACATGTGCTTGGCCTCGATCACCACGGCCACGCCCAGCGCGCCGGTCACTTGCATCACTGCATCGGCGATCTGGCGGCTGAGGTTTTCCTGAATCTGCAGGCGGCGGGCGTACATGTCGACGATCCGTGCGACCTTGGACAGGCCCAGCACTTTGCCGCTCGGGATGTACGCAACGTGCGCCTTGCCGATGAACGGCAGCAGGTGATGTTCGCACAGCGAGTACAACTCGATGTCCTTGACCAGCACCATTTCGCTGTTGTCGGAGCTGAACAGGGCACCATTGGTGACCTCTTCGAGCGTCTGTTCATAACCGCGGCAGAGGTACTGCATGGCTTTGGCGGCACGCTTTGGCGTGTCGAGCAGGCCCTCGCGGGACACGTCCTCGCCCAATTGGCCGAGAATCGCGGTGTAATTCTGTTCCAGGGACATGAAACTACCTGTGGGGATTTTCGCAAAGGGCAAGGGTACGGTGGCGGACACAACCCTGCAAGTTCGGTGTAACGCGATTATTCGTCGCGGCCTTCCATCATGGTGCGTTTGAGCATCACGTAAACCGCACCGGCGCCGCCATGTTTCGCCTGGCACGAGCAGAAACCGAGGACCTGCGCATGCTGGCGCAACCAGGTGTTGACGTGGCTTTTGATCATCGGGCGTTTGCCGTCCAGACGCACGGCCTTGCCGTGGGTGACGCGCACGCAGCGGATTTCGAATTTGGTCGCTTCGGCCAGAAAGGCCCACAAGGTTTCGCGGGCCTTTTCCACGCTCATGCCGTGCAGGTCGAGGCTGCCTTCGAACGGAATCTGGCCGACCTTGAGCTTGCGCATCTGGCTTTCCTGCACGCCGTCGCGGGACCACATCAACTCGTCTTCCGGACCGACGTCGATCACGAACTGATCGGACAGACCATCAACCGTGGTGGCATCGGTGCGCACAGTGGCGGACTGGCGCAGCTTGGCGATCTGTGCGCGGTCAGCCTTGGGTTTGCCGGTGTCGGCGCGATCGTGCTTGATCGGTTTGACGCCGCGCAACTCGTTTTTGAACAGGGAAAAATCGTCGTCTTGCATGTCAGCCTCCGCGAAGGGCGGCCAGTTTACCCAAGTCGAAACAAAACGGCCCGGCAAAAAGCCAGGCCGGTGATTCAGTCGTGTTTTTTCATCAAGTGCGGGGACATGTTCAGTTCCCGCGATTGCCGTGCGCGACGGCGGCAACGGCGCCACAGGGCGACACCGAAATACAGAAACAGCAAACCGACCGCCAGAATGATCGCCGAGCCCATTGGCGTAGCGTTCAAGTCACCGAGTGCCGGTGGGCGCCCGAGCAGGCTGGCCGCCCCGGCCATCGCCAGCAGCACGCCGAACGTTGCCAGAATGGCCGCGATCGCCGCGCCGAATCGAAATCGCCAGTTGCTTTGGCCTTTGGGCCGCAAGCGGCGTGCGTCAAATCCATCGGATAACTTCATTCCGACCTTCCTCAATGGGTATCGGCCCTTCGACCGGGAGTTGACCGGGTTGTTCCTGAGGCTATGGCATTTGCGGCAAATGAGAGGATTTTGCGGATGAGCGGCGCTTGAGGCCGCCCATCAGCGCGCGAATCAGATCAGATCTTGAGTCAAGGCGAGGGTGGCGAAGTTGTCGGCCATGATCGCCATTTCGGCTTCCTGCACGACTTCGGCGCTGAGCACGCGGCCCTTGAACGGCAAGTCGCGAGTGGCGCAGGCGTCTTCAACCAGTGTGCAACGGAAGCCCAGGTTCTTCGCCGCGCGCACGGTGGTGCTGACGCTGGAATGACTCATGAAACCGCAGACGATCAGGTCCAGCGAGCCGAGGTTTTGCAGACGATCCAGCAACTCGGTGCCATGGAAGGCGCTCGGCAGCAGTTTGCCGATAATGGTTTCATCACCTTGCGGCTCGAGGCCGGGGATGAATTCGCCGCGTTCGCCTTGGGGGTCGAACAGGCCACCGACGGTGCCGAGATGACGCACGTGCACGATCGGCCGACCGGCTGCACGGGCTGCGGCAACCACTTGTTTGATGTTCGCGACGGCCGCGTCCATGCCGCTCAGGGCCAGCGGGCCACTGAGATACTCTTTCTGGGCATCGATGATGACCACGGTGGCATGGCTCAGTGTGGCCGCTGCGTAACCGCGACCGCTGAGTTGAAACATCGTTTTTGGAACGGACATTCTGGGGCTCCTTGGGGTGGGGCTTTTGCGACATTGTCCTCTGGCTGAGCGGTTCTGTGAATCGCTACCATCGTAGGCACCGTCGTTACTGGCCTGCAGCCTTGTCAAGTTACACGTTCTGTTCAATAGCCGGTGCAAAAAACAGAAAACTCCTACCGTCGCCCGGCTGATTTTCCTGCGTCGTCGTGGCGCGTTTTGGCTGTTAGAATCGCCAGTCGTTTTTTCTGGAGTTTGCCCCGTGATCACTTCCCGACTTCGTACCCTGCGCGACCACATCCGTTGGGCCGTCAGCCGCTTCCATGGGGAGGATCTGTTTTTCGGCCATGGCACCGACAATGCCTGGGACGAAGCCCGGCAACTGGTGCTCGGTGCGTTGCACCTGCCATGGGAAATCGCCGACAGCTACCTCGATTGCGCGCTGGAAGACGACGAACTGGTCAATCTGCAGCGCCTGCTCAAGCGCCGCATCGAAGAACGCATTCCGACCGCTTACCTGTTGGGCGAGGCGTGGTTCTGCGGCATGTCGTTCATCGTCGACGACCGTGTGTTGATTCCGCGTTCACCGATTGGCGAGCTGATCGAAAACCACTTCGCGCCGTGGATCGGCACCGAGCCTGCTCGCATTCTCGACCTTTGTACCGGTTCCGGCTGCATCGGTATTGCCTGCGCTTACGAGTTCGAGAACGCCGAAGTGGTACTGGCCGACCTGTCGTTCGAAGCGCTGGAAGTCGCCAACCAGAACATCGAGCGTCATGGCGTCGATCAGCGCGTTTACACGGTGCAGGGCGATGGTTTCGATGGCTTGCCGGGTCAGCGTTTCGACCTGATCGTGTCGAATCCGCCTTACGTGGACGCGGAAGATTTCGCGGACATGCCAGACGAATATCAGCATGAGCCGGAGCTGGGCCTGGCCTGTGGCGATGATGGTCTGAACTTGGTTCGGCGGATGCTCGCTGAGGCGGCGGATCACTTGACCGAGAAGGGCTTGCTGATCGTTGAAGTGGGCAACAGCCAGGTGCACGTTGAAGCGTTGTACCCGGAAGTCGATTTCGCCTGGCTCGAATTCGAGCGCGGCGGACATGGCGTGTTCATGCTGACCGCAGAGCAGTGCCGCGATCATCAGGCCCTGTTCGCTTCCCGCGTCTAATCGGCCGATTGTTCCCACGCGGAGCGTGGGAACGATCAGCCCTCAGCGGTGCGTGGCAATCCAGATCAACAACCCCGCCTGAAACACCGCAAACGCCACCAGACAGGTAATCGTGAAACGCAACCCGGCGTCTTCACGCTTGAACTTGCTGACCTTGTCTTCCTGCTTCTTCAGCTTCACTTCCTGCTCGGCCAGATTCTGCTCGGCCTGCTGCAGCATCTGCGCCGCTTCGAGAATCTCGACGATCTGCAGCTTCTCGCTGTTCCAGTCACCGAGCAAATCGCCGACCTGCACTTCCTTGACGCTGCCCTTCAAATGCTGGGCATCGGCGTACACCACATCAAACCCGTGCACGCGCAAAAAGTGATCGCGACGCAGACGGGTGTCTTCGTTCAGCGCATCCTTGTTGTTCAAGTCGATGCCGTCGACGGTGTAAGTCGGCCAACGCTTTTTCGCCCAATTGATGCCTTGTGCGGCCATGTAACGGCCGATGCCACGGTTCATCGGTTCGATCTGCAGGCCGCTGTCGGGACCGAAGTGCACCCGCTTGGTGGTGTGATCGACCCACACATCCAGCTGATTCTGCTCTTTGCGCACACGCTGGCCGGGCAGTTTGATCGCCATGCGCATCAGGCTTTTTTCTTTGCTGTTGCGCTCGGCATAGCCGAATTCGACAAAGCGCAAAGGTCGCCCGCCAGTGTTGCGGTCGGTTTGCAGCGGGGCCAAACGGAGCATCTTGTGGTGCTCGACGTGGACATCCGCCCACGGCAGCTCGGCCGCTGGCGGTGCGTCTTTTTCAGCGGTGGTGTCGGGTGAAGTCTGGGTATCAGTCATAACGGCGAGATCCTGTCCAAGCCCTGCTTGTCGCCAGCCATTGCGCTGGCGACAAAGGCTTATCGGCCGTTTCCTGCAAGACTAGAGGGCAAACAACGGTTAACTGGCGCGAAGTCCGCCAATAAACTCGATGATCTTCGCGCCGAGTTCTGCCGCCAGTGGCAAATTCGGATCCTTGTACGAGGCCAATTGCCGCTTCATATCGTTGTGCACGATGCGCATGACGTGGTTCATGCCTTCGATCACCACCAGTTCGGCGTCCGGTTTGGCGGCCTTGAGCAGCTTCGCGTCCTCGGTGCCGACCTGAATGTCGTTGCTGCCCTGAACGATCAGTGCCGGCATTTTCAGTTGCGCAAAGGCTTTTGCCGGATCCTGGCGGAACAGCGAGATCAGATAAGGCTGCACACTCGGGCGGAAAATCACCTGCAACGGTTGCGGCACATTGTCATCGGTGTGGCCGGCCTTGAGGCTGTCGAGCAGTTCGTTGCTGCGCAGCATCAGCGGCGGCGGCAGGCTGCGGGCCAGTTGTTCGCGGATCACCTGATCGACCGGGCGGGCGCTGCCGGACAGGGAAATCACCGCCGCTGCATCCATTTTTGGCGCGGCGAGGCTGGCGATCAACGCACCTTCACTGTGGCCGAGGACAATCAGCTTGCCAAATCGCGGATCAGCCTTGAGCTTCTGCCCCCACGCCACCGCATCCGCCGCATAGGCTTCCACCGACAAATTGCGCTCATCCGGCGTCGCCGCCAGGCTCGCGGCCACGCCGCGTTTGTCGTATCGCACGCTGGCGATATTGTGTTTGGCCAGCACCCACGCCAGCCGTTTGAGACTGTCGTTGCGCCCGCCGTCGGGGTTGTTTCCGTCACGATCCGTGGGACCCGAGCCAGACAGGATCAGGACAACCGGCACCGGACTGTCGGATTTCGGCAGCAACAGCGAGCCGAAAAGCTCACCGGTGCCGGTATCCAAAGTTACCGGGCGTTGTAGGACCGTCGCTTGGGCAAAGCCCGTAAACAGGGTAAGACTCAAGATCAAAACTCGCAGCATCATCACGCCATCATTCGCCAAGGTGCCGGTTGGACTCGCCAGCACCACTAAGGTTCGAGGATGAACTACTCGGTTAGCCTGCGTATACTGGCGCGCATCACGAATTTGGGTTTGATTTCACGGAGCGTCCTGCATGTCCGGCAATACCTACGGCAAGTTGTTCACTGTCACCACCGCTGGCGAAAGCCATGGTCCGGCGTTGGTCGCCATTGTCGACGGCTGCCCGCCGGGCCTGGAGATCTCCCTCGAAGACCTGCAGCGCGACCTCGATCGCCGCAAGCCGGGCACCAGCCGCCACACCACTCAGCGTCAGGAAGCCGACGAAGTCGAAATCCTCTCTGGCGTGTTCGAAGGGCGCACCACTGGCTGCTCGATCGGCCTGCTGATCCGCAACACCGACCAGAAGTCCAAAGACTACTCGGCGATCAAGGATCTGTTCCGTCCGGCCCACGCCGACTACACCTACCACCACAAATACGGCGAGCGCGACTACCGTGGCGGCGGCCGCAGCTCGGCCCGCGAAACTGCGATGCGCGTGGCGGCCGGTGCGATCGCCAAGAAATACTTGGCCAGCCAGGGCATCGTCATCCGTGGCTACATGAGCCAGCTCGGTCCGATCGAAATCCCGTTCAAGACCTGGGATTCGGTGGAAGAGAACGCCTTCTTCAGCCCGGACCCGGACAAAGTGCCGGAGCTGGAAGCCTACATGGACCAGTTGCGCCGCGATCAAGACTCGGTCGGCGCCAAGATCACCGTGGTTGCCGAAGGCGTGATGCCGGGTCTGGGCGAGCCGATTTTCGACCGCCTCGACGCCGAACTGGCCCACGCGCTGATGAGCATTAACGCGGTGAAAGGCGTGGAAATCGGCGCCGGTTTCGCCTCGGTCGCCCAGCGCGGCACCGAACACCGCGATGAAATGACCCCGGAAGGTTTCCTCAGCAACAACGCTGGCGGCATCCTCGGTGGCATCTCGTCCGGTCAGCCAATCGTTGCCCATCTGGCGCTGAAACCAACGTCGAGCATCACCACCCCGGGCCGTTCGATCGATATCCACGGCAACCCGGTCGACGTCATCACCAAGGGCCGTCACGACCCGTGCGTCGGCATCCGCGCCACGCCGATTGCCGAAGCGATGATGGCCATCGTGCTGATGGATCACCTGCTGCGTCACCGTGGCCAGAACGCCGATGTGCGTGTGAACACGCCGGTGCTGGGTCAGCTTTGATGGCAGGCCTGAAAGCCGTCGCGGCATAACCGTGGCGGCGCTCCCTTACTGGCGGCTGTCCAGTTTCTATCTGTTCTATTTCGCCTTGCTCGGTTCGACCGCGCCGTTTCTGGCGCTGTACTTCGATCACCTCGGTTTCAGTCCGGCGCGGATCGGTGAACTGGTGGCGATCCCGATGCTGATGCGCTGCGTGGCGCCGAACATCTGGGGTTGGCTCGGTGATTACACCGGCAAACGCCTGGCCATCGTGCGTTTCGGCGCGGTTTGCACGCTGCTGACCTTCTCGTTGATTTTCGTCAGCAAGACTTACGCCTGGCTGGCGATGGTCATGGCGCTGCACGCATTCTTCTGGCACGCGGTGCTGCCGCAGTTCGAAGTCATCACCCTGGCGCATCTGCAAGGGCAGACTTCACGGTACAGCCAGATTCGCTTATGGGGTTCGATCGGTTTCATCATCACCGTGGTCGTGCTGGGGCGGTTGTTCGAATGGCTCAGTCTCGACATCTACCCGGCGGCGCTGGTGCTGATCATGGCCGGCATCGTCCTCAGCAGTCTGTGGGTGCCGAATGCGCAACCGCCGCAAGGCAATCGACCGAGCGGCGAGGGTTTCCTCAAGCAGCTGCGCAATCCCGGCGTGCTGGCGTTTTACGGCTGTGTCGCGCTGATGCAAATGAGCCACGGCCCGTATTACACCTTTCTGACCTTGCACCTTGAACGACTCGGCTACACCCGCGGCACCATCGGCATGCTTTGGGCCGTAGGCGTGGTCGCCGAAGTGTTGATGTTTATGGCGATGAGCCGGATTCTCGCGCGGTTTTCCCTGCGCCGCGTATTGCTGGCGAGTTTTCTACTGGCGGCGCTGCGCTGGTTGCTGCTAGGTTCGTTCGCCGAGTTCCTCTGGGTGCTGTTGTTCGCGCAGATTCTGCATGCGGCGACCTTTGGCAGTTTTCACGCCGCGGCCATTGCTTTCGTGCAACGCAGCTTCGGTGCGCGCCAGCAAGGGCAGGGCCAGGCGCTGTATGCCGCATTGGCCGGCACCGGTGGCGCCATGGGCGCGTTGTATTCCGGTTACAGCTGGAATGCCCTCGGCGCAACATTGACCTTTAGTATTGCCAGTCTCGCGGCGCTCGCTGCCGCCGTTATCATTGCCACACGTATGCAAGAGGACAGGCCATGAGCCTTACGCGTGAACAACTCGCCCAGCAAATCGTCGACGCCGGGCGTTTTCTTTATGGTCGCGGCTGGTCGCCGGCCACCAGCAGCAACTACTCGACGCGCCTGTCGCCGAGCGAAGCGCTGCTGACCGTGTCCGGCAAGCACAAAGGCCAGTTGGGTCTGGACGATGTGCTCGCCACTGACCTTTCTGGCAACAGCCTGGAACCGGGTAAAAAACCGTCTGCCGAAACCCTGCTGCACACCCAGCTCTACAGCTGGCGCCCAGAGATCGGCGCGGTGTTGCACACCCATTCGGTCAACGCCACGGTGCTCTCGCGCCTGACCCCGGAAGACTTTATCGAGTTCGAAGATTACGAACTGCAAAAAGCCTTCAGCGGCATTTCGACCCACGAATCCCGGGTGCGCGTGCCGATTTTCGACAACGATCAGGACATTGCGCGCCTCGCCGCCAAGGTGCAGCCTTGGCTCGACGCCCACCATGATTGCGTCGGTTATCTGATTCGCGGCCACGGCCTCTACACCTGGGGCGCGCAGATGAACGACGCGCTGCGGCAGATCGAGGCTTTTGAATTTCTGTTTGAATGCGAGTTGAAAACCCGCAGCGTCATGAACCGCCAAGGCTGACTTCACCAGAAGTAGCCCATTTGCCTGATGAAATGCTGTGCCCGACCGGTCTGCAAGAACCGGACGGCAAGGCCGATACCGAGGAATTGCCCCAATGAGCAGCCTGTCCGTCTATCACGTCTCCAGCCCCGACATTCCCAACAAAGTGCTGACGCACTTTGAAGACATCGCCTCGACCCTGGCCGAGCAGGGCGTGCGCTTCGACCGCTGGCAAGCCGCCGCCAAGATTCAGCCCGGCGCCACTCAGGAAGAAGTGATCAGCGCGTATAAAGAGCAGATCGACCAATTGATGACCGAGCGCGGTTACATCACCGTCGATGTGATCAGCCTGAACAGCGATCACCCGCAGAAAGCCGAACTGCGTGCCAAGTTTCTCGAAGAGCATCGCCACGGTGAAGACGAAGTACGATTTTTCGTCGCCGGCCGTGGGCTGTTTACTCTGCACATCGACGATTACGTCTACGCCGTCCTCTGCGAGAAGAATGATCTGATTTCCGTGCCGGCTGGCACCAAGCATTGGTTCGACATGGGCGAGCATCCGCACTTCGTCGCGATCCGCCTGTTCAACAACCCTGAGGGTTGGGTTGCCAACTTCACCGGCGAAGACATCGCCGGCCGTTTCCCGCGTCTGGAGGACTGAGTCGATGTCGATCAAAGCCATTGTCACTGACATCGAAGGCACCACCAGCGCGGTGAGTTTCGTCTTCGACGTGTTGTTTCCGTACGCGGCCAAACACCTGCCGGATTTCGTGCGGCAGAACGCCGAGCGTGCCGATGTCGCCGAGCAACTCGACGCCGTGCGCCGTGACAGCAATGCACCGCAGGCCGATGTTGAACGGGTAGTTGAAATTCTGCTGAGCTGGATCGAGGAAGATCGCAAAGCCACGCCGCTTAAAGCCTTGCAAGGCATGGTTTGGGCCCAGGGTTATCACGCCGGGCAGTTGAAGGGGCATGTTTACCCGGACGCGGTCGAAGCGCTGCAACGCTGGCACGCGGCGGGTTATCAACTGTTTGTGTATTCGTCGGGTTCGATTCAGGCGCAGAAGCTGATTTTCGGCTGCTCAGAGGCGGGGGATCTGACGCCGCTGTTTAGCGGTTATTTCGACACCACATCGGGGCCTAAGCGCGAGGCGCAGTCATACACCAATATTCAGCAAGCCATCGGCGTTGAAGCGGGCGAGATTCTGTTCCTTTCAGACATCGTCGAAGAACTCGACGCTGCTCAGGCAGCCGGTCTGCAAACCTGCGGCCTAGCCCGCGAAGGCGGGGAGTTGGGGAGCCACATCACCGTCGACACCTTCACCGGCATAGAACCCGAAGCCTTCTAACCACACCCATAACTAATGTGGGAGCGAGCCTGCTCGCGAAAGCGTCCGTTCAGCCAACTTTTTCAGTGGCTGACACACAGCCTTCGCGAGCAGGCTCGCTCACAAGTTTTGTATCAGGCACAAAAAACAGGCCGTGAAGCGAATGCTCCACGGCCTGTTTTGTTTAATGCGGTTTAAAGCTTACAGCGAGTGATACGTCGGCAGGGCAAAACGCTGTTGGCTCTGCAGCATACCGATCTGCGGCAATTCACTGGCTTGTTCAGCCAAGTCACGACGGATCGCACTGATCGCCCACGACAGTTGGTCGCCGGCATGCAGTTGCGAATACGTCAGTGCGCGTTTGAACACTTTGCCGTCGCTGCTGCGCAGAGTCAGCAGGATCCCGCCATCAGGACGTGGCGCAGTGGTGACGTCGAAGTTGGAGAACAGGGAGGTAAATTTCTCTTGGATCAGGCTCATGTTTTTCAGCTCCGTATGCACTTGAATGGCAAGCATGCAGAGGAGATTGCAGCGATTGTGCCAGCATTTGAAAATAAAAAAACCGTTATAAAACAATGAGTTAAAAAATAATAAATTTCAGGCTGTCGTGCAATCTGCATGAATGGCCATCGTGCATCCTGCATTTTGCGGGATCGTTGCCCGATCAACGGAACCAAACGCCGAATCCGAGATCCGCTCTGTCGCCGTCGGGTCAGCAGATACAAAACATTGCAAAAACGGCGTGTACAGCCTGAGAAGCGCTGACGTATTTTCGATCTCGACCCGCGCTTGAATGTGCCGGTCGCTTAAAAAGCCAAAGCCCGAAAAATAAAAACATCGACCTGCATGCCAAGGTCGAACGGGGAGCTTCCATGCATCATGCGCCAAGCGACACGATTACCTGGAGCATGATGCTCCGCAAACTGCCGATGATTGCCAAAGCCATCCCGCGGGTGGTCAAAGGCATGAAGGCAGCCAATGTCACGGATCCGACCCAAAGCTGTGGCCTTGGCTGGACGTTCGAACAAGCAACCCTGCGCAATCCCGACGGGCCGGCGTTTTTGCATGGCGATGTGCTGCTGACCTACTCGCAGGTCAATAAGTGGGCGAACCGCATCGCGCACTATCTAAACGGGCAGGGCATCGGCAAAGGCGATGTGGTCGCGGTGTTCATCGAAAACCGTCCGGAATTGCTGGTGACGATTCTGGCGCTGGCCAAGGTCGGTGCAGTCAGCGCGTTGTTGAATACCTCGCAGACTCGCGAAACCTTGATCCACAGTGTGAATCTGGTGGCGCCGGTGGCGATTGTCGTCGGCGAAGAGTTGCTGCCGGCGTTTGCCGCCGTACGCGAGCAAGTAGCGATTGCAGCGCAACGTACCTGGTTTGTCGCCGATCAGGACACCTACAGCCACCCGGGCATTGCGCCCGAGGGTTATGTCAATCTGATCAGCGCCAGTGCCGACGCCTGCAGCGATAACCCGCCAAGCAGTCAGCAGATCTTCTTCGACGATCCTTGTTTTTATATTTACACATCCGGCACCACAGGGCTGCCGAAGGCTGGTGTGTTTAAACACGGTCGCTGGATGCGCAGTTCGGCGAGTTTCGGCCTGATCGCCCTCGATATGCGCCCCGAAGATGTTCTTTACTGCACCTTGCCGCTGTATCACGCCACCGGTCTCTGTGTGTGCTGGGGCTCGGCGATCAATGGCGCTTCCGGGTTCGCGATCCGCCGGAAATTCAGCGCCAGTCAGTTCTGGAGTGATGTGCGTCGCTATCGCGCGACCACCATCGGCTACGTCGGCGAGTTATGCCGTTATCTGGTCGATCAGCCGACCAGCGCCGATGACAGCCTTCACGACGTGCGCAAAATGATCGGCAACGGTTTGCGCCCCGGTGCCTGGGCAGAATTCAAGACACGCTTTGCGGTTGATCACATCTGTGAGCTGTACGCGGCGAGCGACGGTAATATCGGTTTTACCAACATTCTCAACTTCGACAACACCATTGGTTTTTCCCTGATGGCCTGGGAACTGGTGGCCTACGATCACGACAGCGGCCAACCGCTGCGCAGTGACGACGGCTTCATGCGCAAGGTCGGCAAGGGTGAACAAGGTTTGCTGCTGGCGCGGATCGACGAGAAAGCGCCACTGGACGGCTACACCGATCCGCAGAAAACCGCCAAGGTTGTTCTTCACGACGTATTTACAAAGGGCGACCGTTTCTTCAACACCGGTGATCTGCTGCGCAACATCGGTTTCGGCCATGCGCAGTTTGTCGATCGCCTGGGCGATACCTACCGCTGGAAGGGCGAGAACGTCTCCACCACGGAAGTGGAGAATCTGCTGCTGCAACATCCGCTGATCTCCGAAGCGGTGGCTTACGGCGTGGAAGTGCACAACACCAACGGCCGCGCCGGCATGGCGGCGATCACCCCGGCGGAATCGCTGGCGACCCTGGATTTTGCCGAATTGTTGAGCTTCGCCCGCCAGCGCATGCCGGCTTACGCGGTGCCGCTGTTTCTTAGGGTCAAGGTGAAAATGGAAACCACCGGCACGTTCAAATACCAGAAAACCCGTTTGAAAAACGAAGGCTTCGACCCCGGCCAGACGGGGGATGATCCGATCTTCGCCTGGTTGCCGGGCAGCGAAACCTATGTGCAGGTCACTGACGACGTGCTGGCCGATATCCATCAAGGCAAATACCGTTATTGATTCTGGCTATGGCTGATCTTGAGAGAAAGGGGGTGACAGCGTGCGCCGCGCTCGGGAAACTGTCTGCTTTCCGATTGACCGAAAGTGGAGTTGCACCATGTCCGACCAAAGCCGCCAGATGACCCCTGACGAAGCCGCCGAATTCACCGAGCAGGTCTTCAACAAGGCACGCGACGGTGATGCCGAGATGCTCGATCGCTTGGTCACGGCCGGTTTGCCGGTAAATTTGAAGAACAGCAAGGGCGACACCCTGCTGATGCTGGCCAGTTACTACGGCCATGTTGATGCGGTAAACGTGCTGCTTAAACACAAGGCTGATCCGGAAATGCGCAATGGCAACGGCCAGAGCCCGATTGCCGGTGCGGCGTTCAAGGGTGATCTGGCAGTGGTCAAGGCGTTGGTCGAGGCGGGCGCCGAGCTTGAAGGCTCGTCGTTTGATGGTCGCACCGCGCTGATGATGGCGGCGATGTTCAACCGTGTTGAAATCGTTGAATACCTGATCAGCAAAGGCGCCAACGCCCACGCCAAGGACGCCAATGGCGTGACGGCGCTGGACGCCGCGCGAACCATGGGCGCGGTGGATACCACCGCGCAGCTGGAAAAGCTGTCGGGCTGAAATACATTTTCGATGGCCTGTGACGACGGAGAGAATGCGCTATCCTTCGCGCCCTCAAAATTCACCTTCGTCACAGGATCCGCCCTCATGAAAGCCGCACTCGCCGAACTCATCAGCAAAATCAGCTCTGGCTGCATGGGCGAGGACGAGATCCTGAAAGTGGCCGACGAAGCGGCGCAAGCCTACGCCGATGCCGACGCCTTTCTGGCAGCCAATCCGGACATCAACTACGACGACACCTTCCCGATTCCGTTGGGCGAGTGGGTCGTGGTGGGCAGCCTGCCGGAAACCGTGCTGTTCCAGGCCGACACCTACGTCGACCTGTTCGCCCAGATCGTCGCCTCGTTCGGCCCGACCGTGGACTTCAACCTCAAGCCCAAGCAGCTGGCCAAGACCGAAGCGCTGACTGCACTCAACCGCATTCAGGTGCAGATGAGCAGCCTGAGCAAGGAAAACGGCGGTTACACGCTGATGAACTTCAGCCAGTTGCTCGACGACGAGCTGCAAATGGTGCTGGTCTACGGCGACGACGTGCCTCGCGTGCTGGAATTGTGCGGCGAAGTCGGCATCGCCGCCGCGCCAGCGCTGGAAGCCCTGAAGATCGCTGTTCACGTCTGAGTGCAATAAAAGGGAACCCTGCGCGCGACCGTCTATCCTAAAAGTGCATGCCACTATTCTGGAGCGACACCATGGGTTCCACGTTCAACGGTCTGATTGGCCTGATCATCCTCGCCCTCGACATCTGGGCCATCATCAACGTACTGAAAAGCGGCGCGACCACCGGGATGAAAATTGTCTGGGTGCTGCTGATCATCCTCCTGCCAGTGCTGGGCCTGATCATCTGGGCGATTGCCGGACCGCGTGGCAACGTGCGGATCTGAATCAACTAACACCGCAATACCCATGTGGGAGCAGGCTCGCTCCCACATGGGATTATGGTTTGCCGATGAAGTGAGGTTCGACCTGTCATCTTCGGCAACGTAGAATGCGCGCCTTTCCCGGGCAATCGTCCCCACGATTGACGCCCGCGCATTCATCGGAGCACTTCACCATGACCGTCACCAAAACCAGCGAGTACCTGGAAACCCTCTACGAAGGCTACGGCCAGCGTTTTCGCATGGAAAAACTGCTGCACGAAGTGCGCACCGAACACCAGCACCTGGTGATCTTCCAGAACCCGCGCATGGGTCGTGTGATGGCGCTGGACGGCGTGATCCAGACCACCGAAGCCGACGAATTCATTTACCACGAAATGCTCACCCACGTGCCGATCCTCGCCCACGGCAGCGCCAAGCGCGTGCTGATCATTGGCGGCGGTGACGGCGGCATGTTGCGCGAAGTGACCAAGCACGCCGGCGTTGAACACATCACCATGGTCGAGATCGACGGCACCGTGGTCGACATGTGCAAAGAATTCCTGCCGAACCACTCCAGCGGTGCGTACGACGATCCACGGCTGAACCTGGTGATCGACGACGGCATGCGTTTCGTCGCCACCACCACCGAAAAATTCGACGTGATCATCTCCGACTCCACCGACCCGATCGGCCCGGGCGAAGTGCTGTTCTCGGAAAACTTCTACCAGGCCTGCCACCGCTGCCTGAATGAGGGCGGCATCCTCGTGACGCAGAACGGCACACCGTTCATGCAGATCGATGAAGTGAAAACCACCGCCGGTCGCCTGAAAAGCCTGTTCCCGGACTGGCACTTCTACCAAGCGGCCGTACCGACCTACATCGGCGGCTCGATGACCTTCGCCTGGGGTTCGACCAACCCGGCGTATCGCAAACTGAGCCGTGAAACCCTGCAGCAGCGCTTCATCGGCAGCGGCATCGTCACCCGCTACTACAACCCGGAAATCCACATCGGCGCATTCGCCTTGCCGCAATACGTGCTGCAGGCAATCAACAAGCCAAGCAACGACTGACACTGAACCTGCGATCTGCTCACTGATCATTCCCACGCTCTGCGTGGGAATGCAGCCGGGGACGCTAAGCGTCCCAAAGATCGCAGCCTTCGGCAGCTCCTGTAGCAGATGTCGTTTTTTTCATGTTCGCCCGCTGTAATCCTTTTGAACCAACTTTCGGCGTACACAGTCGAGATAGTTGTAAGCCCATTTGCGGGTTTGATCGAGGAGGCACCGATGCAAAAGTGGAAAGTCACTTTCGTGGACGATCATGGTGAAATTGTCGATGAGGTGTTCGAGCGCGCGGAATGCCCTAGCGACGATGAGGCCGCACAACTGATCAAGGCGAAGCTTCTGCCCGTCGCCGCCGCACTGGATCTGAACGATCTGGAAGGGCGCACCCCCGACGCCGGGGCGAAAAGCCTGAAAACCCAGAACAGTATTGAAATCCGCAGCATCACTCCCGTCTGACATTCTTCCCGTCACCTTTCACACCAGGCCTTGGCAGCAGCTCTAACTTGGGGCTACTCTGCAAGCGAGATCAGCGAACGGATCGCTAAGGTCTGGTCTTGTCAGCTACATGCTTGTTCCCGCGTGCAACCACGTTGCCGTAGTACTTTGGCCAAAGGCCCGGGGCGGGAATACGGAAAGTCTATCCATCTATGCGAGGGGGACGATTCATGAGCACAGCCTATCAAGAAGACATCAGCAGCAATGTTCTGCGCCGCATGAAAGAAGGCGGTTTCGATTTTTCCCGATTCCATCCGATCGAGTTCTACGCCATTTTCCCGGACGAGGAGCGGGCGCGCAGGGCCGCGGGCAAATTTCGCGGTGAGTCCATCAATGCCCAGGTCAGCGTGCGTGACGACGGGGCGTGGGCGCTGGAATTGAGCAAAGTGATGTACGCGACCTATGACGATATTGGCGATTTCGAGCAGGGCTTCTCCGCCGTGGTCGAACCGCTGGGCGGCATCATCGAAGGCTGGGGCGTCAAGCAGGAGGTACGCAACCGCCACCGTTTGAACTGATGACCTGATTCAACAGTGATGCAACGGCTGACCCTCGGGTCGGCCGTTGTCGTTTCCGGCGTTCGTAAACCATTGTGGCAAAACCCTGAAACAAGAATCCCAGGCAAAAAAAAGCCACCGGAGAGGGTGGCTAAAAGGGAAGACCGATAAGGAGAGGAAACCGGTCAGGGTTAAGGCAGGGCGGGCTGCGCGGGCAGTCCAGGTCAGTTGAGCTGAAGACTTTTCAGCGCTGTGGCCGAGCAAGTTTTGCAGCGAATGCGCGGATTATCCGCACGCGGCGCCGGGCAGTGAAATCAACTCTGACTATGCTGGTGATAGGCGATGCAGTGCGTCGCAATGAAGCGGGGGCAATCGGCTTGGGGCATTTGCCGCACAGGAATGGTGCGGCGTCTGTGGCGTGATTATCCAACCGATTGAAATCAAAGCGTTTATGCCGATGGCACGGGCCTTGCGAAGGCCTGTATGTCCGGGTGACAAGGAGTACGGCATGATCCGCACCTATTTTGATGAAATGTACGATGCCGGCGGCCAGGTTCGCCCGCATTATCGGGAGTTCGCCCGATGGCTGGCCGACACGCCTGACGAGCTGCTGGCCCAACGGCGACGCGAGGCCGATCTGCTGTTCCATCGTGCCGGGATTACCTTCACGCTCTACGGCGACGAGCAGGGCACCGAGCGCCTGATTCCGTTCGATACCATTCCGCGCAGCATCCCTGCCAGTGAATGGAGGATCGTCGAGCGCGGCTGCATCCAGCGCGTCAAAGCGCTGAACATGTTTCTCGCCGACCTTTATCACGAACAGCGCATCATCAAGGCCGGGATCATTCCCGCCGAGCAGGTGCTGGCGAACGAGCAATATCAGCTGGCAATGCAAGGCCTGGATCTGCACCGCGATATCTATTCGCACATCTCCGGCGTCGATCTGGTGCGCGATGGCGACGGCACGTATTACGTGCTCGAAGACAACCTGCGCACGCCGAGCGGCGTCAGCTACATGCTCGAAGACCGCAAGATGATGATGCGTCTGTTCCCGGAGCTTTTCGCCGCGCAACGCATCGCCCCGATTGACCACTACCCGAACCTGTTGCTCGACACCCTGAAAAGCTCGAGCCCTATTGACGACCCGAGCGTGGTGGTGCTGACGCCGGGGCGCTTCAACAGTGCGTTCTTTGAGCACGCGTTTCTCGCCCGGGAAATGGGCGTGGAACTGGTCGAGGGCGCGGATCTGTTCGTGCGTGATGACAAAGTCTTCATGCGCACCACCGACGGCCCGAAAGCGGTGGATGTGATTTACCGCCGCCTCGACGATGCGTTTCTCGATCCGCTGGCTTTCAACCCCGACTCAATGCTCGGCGTACCGGGCCTGCTGTCGTCCTATCGCTCGGGCAACGTCGTGTTGGCCAATGCCATCGGCACCGGGGTGGCGGACGACAAATCGGTCTATCCGTTTGTCACCGACATGATCCGTTTCTACCTCGACGAGGAACCGATCCTGAAGAACGTGCCGACCTGGCAATGCCGCAACCCGTCTGAACTTTCCCATGTGCTGGCCAATCTTCCAGATCTGGTGGTCAAGGAAACCCAAGGCTCTGGCGGTTACGGCATGCTCGTCGGGCCAGCGTCGACCAAGGCAGAAATCGACGCCTTTCGTGAGCGCATCAAAGCCAAACCACACGCCTATATCGCGCAACCGACGTTGTCGCTGTCGACTTGTCCGACCTTTGTCGAAAACGGCATTGCGCCGCGCCATATCGACTTGCGTCCGTTTGTCTTGTCCGGTCGCGAAACCCGCGTGGTGCCCGGCGGCTTGACCCGCGTGGCGCTGCGCGAAGGCTCTCTGGTGGTGAACTCATCCCAGGGCGGCGGAACCAAGGACACCTGGGTGGTCGAGGATTGAAGGAAGCTTGCCATGTTAAGTAGAACTGCCTCGGATCTGTATTGGATGTCGCGTTACCTGGAGCGGGCGGAAAACCTCGCCCGGATGCTCGATATCAGTTATTCGCTGTCGCTGATGCCGCAAGACGGTCGCGGTGACGGTCTGCACGAATTGGCCATGCCGCTGCTGATCACCGGCACCCTTGACGATTATCTTGAGCGTCACGGCGCGTTGCATGCTGAACGGCTGCTGCACTTTTTCGCCCTCGATGCCGCCAACCCGGCGAGCATCTACAGCTGCCTCGGTGCGGCGCGGGCCAGTGCCCATGCGGTGCGCGGACGGATCACGGCGGATATGTGGGAGAACATCAACTCGACGTGGCTGGAGATCCGCGGCATCGCTGAACAGGGCCTCAGTCGCTATGGCATGAGCCGTTTCTGCGAGTGGATCAAGGAACGCTCGCACCTGTTTCGTGGTGCGTCTTACGGCACGATCATGCGCAACGATGCCTTTCGTTTCATTCGTCTCGGCACCTTTATCGAACGGGCGGACAACACGCTGCGATTGCTCGATGCCCGCTATGAGATGGCCGGCGATCAAGCCGAAGCGGTCAGCGACGGCACGGCCCACGCCTATTACCAGTGGAGTGCATTGCTGCGAGCGCTGTCGTCGTTCGAGGCGTACACCGAAATCTACCGTGATGCGCCCGGCGCCCGACATGTCGCCGAGTTGCTGTTGTTGCGCGCCGATGTGCCGCGCTCGCTGCGGGCCTGCACCGAAGAGATCGATCAGATTCTCGCGCAACTGCCCGGGGCCAACGGTCGCCCGGCGCAGCGCCTGGCCGCGGAAATGGATGCGCGCCTGCGCTACACCGGCATTAACGAAATCCTCGAAGAAGGCCTGCATGCCTGGCTGACCGAATTCATCCCGCTGGTGCGCCAGTTGGGCAACGCCATTCACAGTTCCTACCTGGAGGCTGCATGAGACTTTCCATTAGCCACGAGACCACTTATCACTACGAAGATAAGGTGCGGGCGAGCATCCAGTACCTGCGGCTGACCCCCCACGACAGCGAGCGTCAGCATGTGCTGAGCTGGCAACTCGACCTGCCGCGCCCGGTGCGCGCGCAACTCGATCCATTCGGCAACATCCTGCATGTGCTGACCATGGATGAACCGCACGAGGCGATCATCATCGGTGCACGCGGGCAGGTCGATATCGACGAACTGCGCGAGGCCGAACACGAGAGCCAATCAGCGTTGCCGTTCCTGCGCTTCACCCGGTTGACCGAGGCCGATGAAGCGTTGCGAGCGTTCGCCGAAAGATCCTGCAAGCAGCGGCGTGATCGCACGGCGTTGATTGATCTGATGCACGGCTTGAATCAGCACATGACTTACACGCCGGGCTCCACCGAAGTCGACACCAGCGCCGCTGAAGCTTTCGCCGGGCGTGCCGGAGTTTGTCAGGATCACGCTCACGCGTTTCTGGCGTGCGCACGCAGCCTCGGGATTCCGTCGCGTTATGTGTCGGGGTATTTGTACAGTGAGGATTGCGAGCATCTGGCCAGCCATGCCTGGGCGGAAGCGTGGCTTGATGACGCATGGTACAGCTTTGACGTGACCAACGAACTGGCGCGGCCGGAGCGGCACCTGAAACTGGCGGTGGGCCTGGATTATCTGGATGCCTGCCCGGTGCGCGGCATGCGTCGGGGTGGCGGGTGTGAGCAGATGCACGCGAAAGTGTTCGTCTCGCCGACCCCCGTGATCTCCGTCCAGCAACAGTAAACGCCCGTACTCCTGTGGGAGCGAGCCTGCTCGCGAACGCGGTTTATCAGTCACTGGTGCAGTGTCTGACACGCCGCTTTCGCGAGCAGGCTCGCTCCCACAGGTGAAATGGCGTTTACGGCTTAACCTTGCGCCCTGCCATGTGTTTCAGGTATCCCACCAACATCTGCAAATCCCCATCCGGCAACACCTCTGCCGAAAACCCCGGCATCTTCGCCTGCGGCCAGTGACGCAAACTCTGCGGATCACGAATGTAGCGCTTCAAGAAATCTGCAGCGAAATACTCGGTCGGGCTGTAAGGGATATTCAGATCCGGTCCGAACTGCGCATCCCCCGCACCGTTCAACCGGTGACACGCCAGACAATTTTTCTGAAACAGCGCGAACCCCAGATTCACCGGGTCATCGGCCTTCAACGCAGGATCCGGCAGCAGGGCAGGGAAACGCTCCGCCACCGGCGCCATACGCTTGATGCTCGCCACTTCAAACGGCCATTGTTCAGGGCTGATATTGCCGGCCTGAGGATCCGTCCACACCAGGTAGAACGGCCCGGCGCTGTGCTTGCCTTCGGACAGCGGTGGCCACGGTTGAGCCGGGTCTTCAATCGCCAGCCACGCTCGCGCGCCTTGTTGATTGAGCAACGGCGCCGCCGCCAATTCTGCGGCGAAGCCGTCCAGCGCCACCGCTTGCAGATGATCCTGCGGTTTGATGCCGGGGAGCAGGGCGGCCACCGGCACGGCGCGGTAGACCATGTCCTTCTTGTAGGACACGTCATTTTTAATTGTGAGGGTTTTCGCTTGAGGGTGCTTGAGCAGCTCCTCGGTCTGCCAGGTGCGGCTGTTTTCGCCAAGCTGCAGATCCAGCTGTGCGGCACACAAGGGCATGCTCAGCAGCATGGCCCCGAACACAATGAGCGCTTTCAAATGATCGCCGTCCATGTCGTGGAAGTGCGCAAAGGTTGGCACAGCCACGCTGGCCCGGGTAGCGGGCCAGTCACATTTTTAGTGGCGATAAACCGCACCTGCCGCTCGATTCAGCCGATGACCTTGGTCAGATTCGGCAAAATCAACAACAGCGTCGTGGCGAAAAGAATGAGTCCTGCTTGACGAACTTTCGGTTGTTTGAACATGGCTTGACCGCCTTTATTGTTATTTCCTGATGCGTACCTGCATATCCATGACGGCACGCGTTGCACTTCCTGTTGAAGAACGCTGGCCCCGGCAAAACCCGACGACACTGACGTACAAGTACTACCTTAGGGCCCGCGTCACGCTTGGCTTAGATCCATTTCATATGGACGGTTTGCCAATTGCGATTAAAAAAGCATGAGGCGTATGGCCAGCTTCTTTGCCGCCCGCTGGCTAGACAACTCGCCGACCTGAACCGGTTCACCCGGGCCCCGATGACCGTCCGTCTGAGCGCGTGCGTCAACCGTATTGAGCGCTGTGGTCATTGAATCCACGGCCGCTCGGGTCAAGAGTGACGGCACACGCATTCACTCACCGCACAGGTTCGAGGACGTCATGACCCAAGCTTTGATTTTCGATGCGCTACGCACGCCCCGCGGCAAAGGCAAGGCGGACGGCGCCTTGCACAGCGTCAAACCGGTGAATCTGGTGGCCGGTTTGCTGACCGCGCTGCAACAACGCACGTCACTCGACACCAGCCAAGTGGATGATGTGGTGCTCGGTTGTGTGACGCCGATTGGCGACCAAGGCTCGGACATCGCGAAAACCGCGGTGCAAGTGGCCGACTGGGACGTCAGCGTTGCGGGCGTGCAGATCAATCGCTTCTGCGCTTCCGGGCTTGAGGCGGTGAACCTCGGCGCGATGAAAGTGCGCTCCGGTTTCGAAGACCTGGTGGTGGTTGGCGGCGTCGAATCGATGTCGCGGGTGCCGATGGGCAGCGACGGCGGTGCCTGGGCGCTGGATCCGCAGACCAACCTGCACAGCCATTTCACCCCACAGGGCGTTGGCGCAGACCTGATCGCGACGCTGGAAGGCTTCAGCCGTCAGGACGTCGATGCCTACGCCTTGCATTCGCAACAGAAAGCCGCGCGCGCCCGCGCCGATGGCTCGTTCAACAAGTCGCTGGTGCCGGTGCAGGATCAGAACGGCATCATCCTGCTCGATCACGATGAGTTCATTCGTGCCGAATCGACTCTTGACGGCCTGGGCAAGCTCAAGCCGAGTTTCGAAATGATCGGGCAGATGGGTTTCGACGCGACCGCGCTACGGGTCTACAGCCACGTTGAGCGCATCAATCACGTGCACACGCCGGGCAACAGTTCCGGCATTGTCGACGGTGCGGCGCTGATGCTGATTGGTTCCGAAGCCAAGGGCCGCGCGTTGGGTCTGCAACCTCGGGCGCGGATTGTTGCCACGGCAGTCACCAGCACAGATCCAACCATCATGCTCACCGGCCCTGCGCCGGCCACGCGCAAAGCACTGGCCAAGGCTGGCCTGCGCGTGGAAGACATCGACCTGTTCGAGGTCAACGAAGCGTTTGCCTCGGTGGTGTTGAAATTCATCAAGGACATGGCCGTTGACCCAAACAAAGTCAACGTCAACGGCGGCTCCATCGCCATGGGCCATCCGCTGGGCGCCACCGGTTGCGCGATTCTCGGCACCCTGCTCGATGAACTGGAAACGCGACGCCTGCGTTATGGCCTGGCGACGCTGTGCGTCGGCGGCGGAATGGGCATTGCCACCATCATCGAACGTCTCTGAGCCCCCGAATTCAAGGAACCTTGTTATGAGCGAAGCCATTCGTTACGAAAAAGGCCAGGACGGCATCGTCGTGCTGACCATCGACATGCCGGGCCAGAGCGCCAACACCATGAACGCCGTGTACCGCGAGGCGATGGCCGCGTGCGTCGCCCGTCTGGTCGCTGACAAAGACACGCTTGCAGGCGTCATCATTACCTCGGCCAAGAAAACCTTCTTCGCTGGCGGCGACCTTAACGAGCTGATCAACGTCGGCAAGCCTGAAGCCAAAGCTTTCTACGACATGGTGCTGACGCTCAAAGGCCAACTGCGCACCCTGGAAACCCTCGGCAAACCGGTGGTGGCGGCGATCAACGGAGCGGCGCTGGGCGGCGGTTGGGAAATTTGTCTGGCCTGCCATCATCGCGTGGCGCTGGATGATGCGTCGGTGCAACTCGGCCTGCCAGAAGTGACCCTAGGCCTGCTGCCGGGCGGCGGCGGGGTGGTGCGCATGGTGCGCATGCTCGGTATCGAGAAGGCATTGCCGTATCTGCTCGAAGGCAAGAAAGTGCGCCCGCAACAGGCATTGCAGGCCGGTTTGATCGATGAGCTGGCGGCTGATCGCGATGAACTGCTGGCCAAGGCCCGCGCCTGGATCGTTGCCAATCCGACGGCCGTGCAGCGCTGGGATGTGAAGGGCTATCAGATTCCTGGCGGTACGCCGTCGAATCCGAAAGTTGCGCAAATGCTGGCGATTGCGCCTTCGATCCTGCGCAACAAAACTCAAGGCACGCTGCCCGCGCCGGAGAAGATTCTGTGTGCGGCAGTGGAGGGTGCACAGGTCGATTTCGACACCGCGCATCTCATCGAAACCCGTTACTTCACCGAACTGACCACCGGACAAATCTCGAAAAACCTGATCGGCACCTTTTGGTTTCAGCTCAATGAAATCAATGCGGGTGGCTCGCGACCGCAGGGTTTTGCGCCGTATAGAACCCAGAAGGTCGGCGTGCTGGGTGCGGGGATGATGGGCGCGGGGATTGCGTTTGTCAGCGCTTCGGCGGGGATCGAGGTGGTGCTCAAGGACATCAATCTGGCGGCGGCCGAGAAGGGCAAAGCGCATTCTGCGGCGTTGCTCGACAAGAAAGTTGCCCGTGGCCAAATGACAGTCTCACAGCGTGAGACGGTGTTGGCGCGGATCACGCCGTCCGAGAGCGATGCGGATCTGGCCGGTTGCGATCTGATCATCGAAGCGGTGTTTGAAGATCGTGATCTCAAAGCCAGAGTCTCGGCAGCGGCGCAGAAGGTGGTCGGCGCCGATGCGGTGATCGCGTCCAACACGTCGACCTTGCCAATCACCGGTCTGGCAAGCGCCGTACCGGATCAAAGCAAATTCATTGGCCTGCATTTCTTCAGCCCGGTGGAGAAAATGCCGCTGGTGGAGATCATCAAAGGCGCGCAAACAAGCGATGAAACCCTCGCCCGTGGTTTTGATTTCGTTCTGCAAATCAAGAAAACCCCGATCGTGGTCAACGACAGTCGCGGTTTCTTCACCTCGCGGGTTTTCGGCACGTTCACCAATGAAGGCATCGCCATGCTCGGCGAAGGCGTGAGCGCGCCGATGATCGAGACTGAAGCACGCAAGGCTGGTATGCCGGTCGGGCCTCTGGCGATCTCTGACGAAGTTTCCCTCAGCCTCATGAGCCATATCCGTCAGCAAACCGCCAAGGACCTACAGGCAGAAGGGAAACCGCTGATTGAGCATCCGGCCTTCGCCGTGATTGACTTGCTGCTCAACGAATACAAGCGTCCGGGCAAGGCCGCAGGCGGCGGTTTCTATGATTACCCGGCGGGTGGTCAGAAGCATTTGTGGCCCGAACTGAAGACGCGTTTCGAGAAGGCCGATGGGCAAATTTCGCCGAAGGATGTGCGTGATCGTCTGCTGTTCGTGCAGGCCATCGAAACCGTGCGCTGTGTGGAGGAGGGCGTGCTGACCTCGACAGCGGACGCCAACGTCGGATCGATCTTCGGTATCGGTTTTGCCGCGTGGACCGGTGGTGCGCTGCAGTTCATCAACCAGTATGGGGTGAATGATTTCGTCGCTCGTGCGCAGTATCTGGCCGAGCAGTATGGCGAGCGTTTCGCGCCGCCCGCGCTGCTGCTGGATAAAGCGGCGAAAGCTGAACTGTTCTAACGGGAGGCGCATTCCGGGGCTTGCCTTGCCAGGGTGTTTCGAGGCAGGCTCTGGGGTGTTCATTATTCCCATCACGTGTCAGGTATTTTTTATGTCGCTACGCATCTGCATTCTGGAAACCGACATCCTGCGTCCAGAACTGGTCGATCAATATCAGGGTTACGGGAAGATGTTCCAGCGCCTGTTCTCGCAGCAACCGATTGCCGCTGAGTTCACTGTGTACAACGTGATGCAGGGCGAATATCCGAGCGACGATCAAACCTTCGATGCGTACCTGGTCACCGGCAGCAAGGCCGATTCGTTCGGCACTGATCCGTGGATCCAGACCCTCAAGGAATACCTGCTGACCCGCTATGAGCGCGGCGACAAACTGCTCGGCGTGTGTTTCGGTCATCAACTGCTCGCATTGCTGCTCGGTGGCAAGAGTGAACGTGCGACGCAGGGCTGGGGTGTTGGCACCCACAACTACAAACTGGCGGCCAAGGCGCCGTGGATGAGTCCGGTGCGTGAAGAATTGACGCTGCTGATCAGCCATCAGGATCAGGTGACGTCGCTACCGGAAAACGCCACCGTCATCGCGTCCAGCGATTTCTGCCCGTTTGCCGCGTATCACATCAACGATCAAGTGCTGTGCTTCCAGGGACATCCGGAATTCATCCACGATTACTCGCGGGCGCTGCTGGATTTGCGTCAGGAAGCGTTGGGGTCGCAGATCTACAGCAAAGGCGTGGCCAGCCTGGAGCAGGAACACCATGGCGCCACGGTCGCGGAATGGATGATGCGCTTCGTCGCGCACAAGCCAGAAACCGTCTGAAGCCTTAAATATGGCTCCCGCATTAGATCTGCGCTCTTGCACAGATCCCTGTGGGAGCTAGCCCTGCTAGCGATTTTCCCAGCCAACGCGGTCTGCGCTACAACCACCCCGACCTCTTGAAACTCGCCCACAAACTCACACACCCCACCGTAATAAACCCCAGCACGGCGAAATAGCCGTAATGCCAACTCAACTCCGGCATGTTCTGGAAATTCATCCCGTAAATCCCCGCTACCGCCGTCGGAAACGCCAAAATTGCTGCCCACGCGGCAAACTTGCGCTGGACGACACTCTGCCGTGATGCCTCAAGCAACACACCAATCTCAATGGTCTGGCTAGCAATGTCAGCCAGCGTGCTGAGGTCTTCCATCTGCCGCGTGACATGGATCTGCACATCACGGAAGTACGGACGCATGTTTTTGTCGATAAACGGGAAGCTCAGCTTCTGCAGTTCCTCGCCGATCTCCACCATTGGTGCCGCGTACCGGCGCAGCCGCACGACATCGCGACGCAAGCCGTGCAGCTTCTGAATGTCACGCTCGTTTAATGCGCTACACAGCACGTTGCGTTCGAGTTCATCGATCTCGGCATGGATCGCCTCACCGACGGGCTGGTAGTTCTCGATGACGAAATCCAGCAGCGCATACAGTACGAAATCTTCCCCGTGCTCCAGCAACAGCGGACGTGCCTCACACCGTTGGCGGACATGCGCGTAGGACGCCGAGTGGCCATTGCGCGCGGTAATGATGTAGCCCTTGCCGGCGAAGATGTGCGTTTCGATGAACTGCAGAACGCCGTTTTCACGGATGGGCGAGTAGGTAACGATAAACAAAGCGTCGCCAAAGGTTTCCAGCTTGGGTCGGCTGTGCTTTTCCAGGGCATCTTCAATCGCCAGTTCGTGCAGGTTGAACTGACGTTGCAGGTTTGTCAGTTCCTGCGCGTCCGGCTCTTCCAGGCCGATCCAGACAAAATGGCCAGTTTTTGCGGCCCAGGCCGCGCCTTCATCAAGGGAAATATTGGTGACTTTCTTACCCGCGCTGTACACCGCAGCAGCAACAACTCGACCCATGGTGGTGATTCACTTCTTCTTGGCAGATGGCAGGGAATGCAAGGCTTCAGCTTAGCCGTGTCGTTGCTTGAGAGTCAGTGAAATCTGCACAGTTCCGGCAAAAGAAAACCCGCTCAGGGCGGGTTTCATTTTCAGGCGGCTTGCAGCTGCCGATCCATCGATTCGATGCATTCGCGCATCTGCTCGCGGCACTGATCGATGAGCATGGGCATGTCATCCATGGTCAACCCGGCTGTAGGAATTGCCGGCAGCGAGCGTATGAGGATTTTCCCGCTTTGCCAGCGGTTCAGCCGCATGTGCTTGATGTAGCTGCTGACGCAAACCGGAACAATCGGCACCCCGGCGGCAATAGCCATCTGGAACGCGCCTTTTTTAAACGGCAGCAGGTCTTCACCGAGGTTGCGCGTACCTTCCGGGAACACCCATATCGAGGTGTCTTCGTTTTGCAGGGTATTGGTGGTGGTGAGCATCGACTGGCGCGCCTTGTGCGCATTGCCTCGGTCGATCAGAACATTGCCTGCCAGCCAGAACAATTGGCCGAACAACGGCACCCACTTCAGGCTTTTCTTGCCGATGCACACGGTGCGGCGTGGCACAACGTTGCCGAACACAAACAGATCGTAGTTGGATTGATGGTTGGCGATGATCACGCAGCTGGCGGGTTTGTTCATCAAACCGCTGACGTCGGACTTCACGCGTAAACGCAAAATACACATCGCCGGCAAGGCGTAGAGGCGGGCGCATAAACGGCTGTTGTCCGGATTAAACGGCCGGCAGATGCCGAGGATCACCCCAAGCACACCCGCCAGAATAAAGTGCAGGCCCATCAATAACATACGAAACACAAACAGCATTTTCAGGCCCCACCGGGACAAAAGGTGGCGCAGTGTACGGATGTGCACTGTTTTCGGCAATTGCCGCTATAGAGTGCGGAGATAGGCGATGTTTAAGCGTATGTTTCAGAGTGGCTTGTCAGACCCGTCCTAGAGCCGCCACAGCGTTTTCAACCGAGCAGATACGAAAAAGCCCGACTCGATGGTCGGGCTATTCTTCGCTGCAGGCGTTTGGGGTTAACCCAGGTGCTCCTGATCCTGAACAATCGCACTGTCCAGGGTTTCCAGCAGCGCCTTGCGCACCTTCAGTTTGGTGTTTTTGTGCGCGAGCATGTTGATCTTCTTCAACTGACGCGCAGCGGCGAGTGCGGCGCCTTGCAGCTCCTCGGCAGACACCACCTTGTCGAGGAAGCCAGCGTCCACAGCGCTTTTCGGGTCAAACATCTCGCCATTGATCACCGAACGGTGGAACGCCGAGCGACGCAGGCGATCACGGGCCAGTTCGATACCGGCGTGATGCATGGTCATGCCAATCTGCACTTCGTTCAGACCAATGCTGAACGGGCCATCGACGCCGATGCGATAGTCGGCGGACAACAGAAGAAAGGCACCCTTGGCCACAGCGTGACCCGGGCAAGCGACGATCACCGGGAAAGGGTGAGAAAGCAGACGACGGGCCAGGGTCGAACCCGCCGTCACCAGTGCCACGGCTTCTTTAGGGCCAGCCGTCATCACTTTCAGGTCGTAGCCGCCGGACAGAATCCCTGGCTGGCCGGTAATGATCACGATGGCACGATCAGTCACCGCCTGATCCAGCGCCGCGTTAAACGCCGCAATCACGTCAGGGGAAATGGCGTTGACCTTGCCATTGCTCAAGGTCAGGGTCGCGATACCGTCTTCGAGGTGGTAGGTAATCAGCTCACTCATGACGCTATTCCTTGTAAGAAAGATGGGCAGACGTTACCCACCACCGCAGGCCAGGTAAAGCGCCGTGACTGACTCACCGGTCACCGATTCCCGGCGCATGCGCCATGGCCCGCCGTTCTGCTTCTATATAGAAGGCTGGCCGAAACCGAAGATTGGCCGGTTTGCCATGGCCCGCCGACAGAGCTAATGGCTTTTTCTCTTAACCGCATGAAAATTCTGAAAAAAAGTTTGCCATCGGAAAAGCTTTCGACTACATTAGCGCGCCTCGACAGACAGAACATGTTTGAAGAGTTACGGTGAAGTGTCCGAGTGGCTTAAGGAGCACGCCTGGAAAGTGTGTATACAGGAAACTGTATCGAGAGTTCGAATCTCTCCTTCACCGCCATATTCTGAAAACGCAAGCCCCTGATTTTCCTAGAGAAAGTCGGGGGTTTGTGGTTTTTGCTGTCTGAAAAATGGCCCCATGGGACTGATATGGGACTGGCGCACTGTTCTGGTGCGAAAAGGAGCTTGGCTGTGAATATCTGGGCCGCCCTACTCGGCCGCATGAGCTAGGCTTCGCAAACCCCTCACGTCCAGGATGGATAACATGCCGAATAACTCTGCCTCCAACATCGTCACAGCGGATGCGCTGACATTGCTTCTGCACAACCAGCATGCATTGGCGGCGGCGATTGAGGAGATCACCAGATGGCTTTCAAGGAAGGGCGAAGCGGTCGTTGCAGATAACGCCATTGTGGCTATGGAGACCCTAGACACAAACGCAAAAGCGATTACGGATGCGATTATGCGATTGCGGCAGTCCTAGGGAAATTGCCCAGCCAGACATCGATCGGTCAACAAGACAAAGCAGATACTCGACATAGCTCTCTAAAAACTGTAGCCACAGAGAGTCACGAGTGACAACCAATGTCAGCTGGGGCACTCCGTCATTTTTTAACGACGCTATAAAAACTCACCAGGCTTCCTCTGGAAGGATTTCTGGGTGATATTCGGATGGTCATTCGCTATTATCAACAAATGCCTTTACACAAACGCTTGCCGATTGTGAGCTGATTCAGATTTCGGGAATGAAAATTGAAAAAAATTACCAGCATCTCTCTATTCAATACGCCGATATTAGGTACTAATATTGAATTAGCTATTGAGCCTGGAAAAAATGTTCTGATATTGACCGGATATAATGGCTCTGGGAAAAGTAGAACCATCGGTGTGATTCTTGAAGCTCTGTCGCTTCTTCGAGACGAAAGCCATAATGTAACCAGCTATGATTGGATTGTTGAGCTTGTTTTCGAGAAGGAGATAAAGCTTCGAGCATTGAAGATGAATGCGCACACCTACTCTCCAACAGAAATGAAAAACTTAATTGAGGAGGAGTTTACAGGTGCTGACACCATTGAGCATGCTTATAATCGAGTTCAAGATATAGTTAGTAAGTATAAGCCGACTGGTAGCTTCAAATCAAAAAGTGAAAAAGAGGATCGAACTTTTGGTTGTGTGGCCTTATCGCCAAAAAATAAACAGTCAATAGAAGATTTTGGCGATAAAACTGAGGCTGTTGCTTTTATCGATTCGGAAATTTACTTCAACTATAAGCGTGAAGTATCAGAAGAAGTAATGAATCGAAGTTCGGGTATAAATCAAACTCTGTACACGTTGTTCTTCGAGCTTGCGGTGAGGCAGGTAGAGAATCCAGATGTCTTCAGTAAGGTATACTCGTTACTTAAGGAGTTCGAGGAAAAGAGCGGGGGGAAAGAGGATGAGGAAAGTGCTCGTAAGTATGTGAAGAGTAAGCTGGATCCCCTTGTTCTTGAAAATACCTTGAGTGCTTTAGAAAGTACAGAGGTGTTTATCGAGCTTAATAAATTTTTTGCACTCACGAATCGTAAATTGAGATGGACAAATACGCATGCGGTGATGCATCTCGATAATGGGCAGGAGATTCCTTGGATCTATTTCTCAAGAGGTGAAAAAACGCTGCTTGCATTGTTGTTGATTGTACATCTTTATAGTGATAGTGCTATTTTTCTGTTTGATGAGCCTGATCTTTCCTTGCATGTGGAGTGGCAGCGGATGCTAATTCCTGCACTTACAAAACTTGCTCCAAATTCGCAGTTCGTAATTTCGACTCACTCCCCTTTTATGGTCATGAATACCGATTGTGAACAAGTTGTAAATATGGTTAATTTTAGCTGCGCTACGTCTAGGCGGGGTTGATTATGAAGGCCACGAACAAGGATGTAGGATTCTCATTTACTAGTGCAGATTTAGAAAAAACCAAGTTTTTCAACATTGATGGTTCGAGTGTTATTCATGTAGATATATGGGTGGAGGCTTTCGATGATAAACGGTTTTGGCTTGCTCACCTGCCTATCTCTTCAAAGTATAAATTCTTTCCAAAGACCCCAGACCAAATAACTGCGCCTGACGGAAAAGTTTCAACAGGTTGCGACAGGCTTTTTAAGATGGAAAGGGATGGCGTAATTGTCTTAGGCAAGTCGCAGATTTTTTGTTTGGATAGTGATGATAGTTATTTAAAAGGGTTTATCGGTGGTTTCTCATCTCAGAAGCAAGAAAGAGATTTTGTTTACCTTACAAAAGTATACGCAATCGATAATGTGTTTTTAACTGGTTCCTTATTAGATAGAGTGTTCGAAAGCGTGACAGGTGCATCAGTCGCGGGTTTGTTGAGCAAGCCTTCAACTTTACTTGCTGAAGTTTCCAGTCTTGTTTCAGACATAGTTTTAGGTTTGGCGTTTTACGATGTGGTACTGTACTGTCGTAAAGTGCGTAATGAGTTTAAAATTAAATTTAATAAATTGCTTGAGTCACTAGTTAAGCTAGATTGCCAGCGAGCGTTGACGTCTTGCCCTGAGTTTTCAAAAATCACGATGTCTCTCGCGAAGCTTAATAAGCGACTTGAAAGCCTTTTTGTCTCGAGTGGAAAGAAATCGGAATATGACAAGTTTCGGGCGGCTGTTTTTGTTGACGGTTATTCGAATAAGAACGCGTATCTTTTCGTGAAGGGCCATTGTGTATATGAGGGCTTGGTGGGGTCTCTGGAAAAAACATCCCTAGAAATCCGGGATGCAGAGATAGTGCGAATTACAGCTCTGCACTCTGATTATGAGCAAAGAGTTCAAGCTCTCAAGAATCAGTGGCCAAATTTTGGCCACACGCTGAAAACATCTTATTATGCGGCACTACCTGCCGTGCCTTTTTTTGATGCATGTCGCAGTCGACTTGTTGCAGATTACGCTTAGGAAGGTTGATTTTTTATTGTTCGCTTCGCCATTGTTATAAACATAGCGAGTCTAATGCTTTCAACCCATAGCTCATCATTTATCAATAGTAGCTAGTGGCCGATCTTGGCGTGACGGTCCATGATAGGCAGGCAGAATTCCAGCCTATGTTCAATCGGCCCCCACACCTCGCCCAGGTGTGGGGGCCTTTTTTTGCGGGCTTGGAAACCAGTATCCCCTGGACTGGACCACTATTACATGACCTCCTGGCTTCGCCGAAAGCGGTGGCCTCAGTGGGTTCAGTGTAGAGCGGTGACCGGTGACAGGTTCAAAGCCATTTGCAGCATCCCCACCACATCTGGTCCGTCTTCATTGATCCATGTGCCGTAGTGCTGACGGATCATGTTGCCATTGGTGTGACCCATCTGCTCAGCAATCCAGTCGATCGACGCCACGCCGGTGGTCAGCAGCTGACTGGCGTAGGTATGCCGGCATTGCCCGGGTCCGCGGTAACGAACGCCGGCGGCGAGCAGGTGCGCCTTGAAGAAACGATCGCGCACCACGAAGTCATTGGCGTGCGGCAAGCCGCTTTTGCTGTTGAGGAACACAAAGTGCAGCTTGTGTGGCCGCACCGTCTTGTTGTCCCGCTCGACGATCTCCACGGTTTCCGCCTTGCGTTTGCGCGTCAGCGCATCGATCTTACGCAGGGCGTCCCACGCCGGAGCCAGCAGCCGCACCCGCCGCATCGATCGGCGGGTTTTCGTCACCCGGTACGCGCCGCGCACCTTGGAGCGGCGAAAGGTTACTGTGCCCTGAGCCAGGTCGACGTCCTCCCAAGCCAAGGCGATCGTCTCGGACACACGCGGGCCGGCCCATAACATGAACTGGACCATCAGCAGTTCGTGGGTGCGGTGGGTGGGCGTGTCGAGGATCTGTTTGATTTCCGCCCGGGTGAACGGGTCCGGGGCTTCCGGATCGGGCAGGCGCACCATCAACCCTTCGGTCGGGTCGTGCGCGACCTTCATCCGCGTGCGGTACAAGCGAAACACTTGGCGCACGTTGCTGATGATGTCGCGGATAGTCTTGTTCTTCAGGGTCTTCGACAGCGTGTCCTGAATCCAGACCTGCAGGTCGAGGTGATCGATCTGGTTGATCTGCACCTTGCCCCAGCGTGGCCGCACATGCACTTCGGCCTTGTTGGCGTAACCCCGGTAGCTTGAGGCCGCGACGCTGTTGGCCTTGATCTTCAACCACAGGTCTAGGTAATGGCCAAAGGTGTTTTCCACCAGTCGCGGCGAGTTTGGAAAGTGCCGGGCGTAATCAAAGGTGCCAGTCTGGATCTCGTATTCAATGATGTCGGCCAGGCGTTTGGCCTGGGCCACGGTAGCCGGTGTGTTGGCGCCCGGGACCGTTTCCCGGCATTTCTCCCCTTTGTATTGAAAATAGATTCTCACGGACTTGCCGCGAGCTTCGACCCCACTCATGTAAACCCCTAAAGCTGTACTCGTATTTCGACAGTCTGACGATCGGAAACAAAAAGGCCCGTTTCCGGGCCAAGTATCTGCAAGCGCGTCTTCTGGTGGACGCGGCTTATGGTTTGGGCTTGTGCCGGCGCAGGTGGGCATTCAACAGCTGACGCCGCCGGCTGCAGGCCTGGTGATTGCCCTGGGCGCGCCACTTGCCACACTGGTCGCACACGCTGGTGTGATCCATGTTCCAGGGAAAGCGGCGCACCGGTGTTGCGGCAGGGTCATTGGTCATGGCGGGACGCTCCCCGAGTGGCCGGGGTGGCCAGCAGTTGGCTGATCACGGCGACATCCGTTTCGCTCAGGTCGCCCAGGGTGCTGGCCATCTGGCTGAGGCTTTCCAGGCGCGTTCGAGCTTCAGGGGTTTTATGCACCAGGTAGCCGATGACGGCGGCACCGATGATCGCGGTCGCCACCAGGTGCCGCGCCGGTGTGGTAGCCTTCGTGCCGCTGCTGCTGGGGTTCTGTGCTTGCATGGTATGGTCCTCGTAAGTGGTGGGGTGTCGAGGAGCTGCAACTCCTCGGCACTGTTTTTAAGCTCAGTCCTTTCGTGCCAGGTGGATCACCAGGCCGTCAAAATCCGGCTCATGCTCAACACATGATTGCCATTCCAGTACCCGCAAGATCTGTTGCCTGCTGCAGTTGTCCACGAGGATCTCGCGCTGGCCAGCGGCTGCCCGCACTTCCAGAATCTGCAGCAAACCTTCCTCCCCGTAAGCACCGGCCTGAATGATCGGCGCGCTTTGCCCAGTAAATTCCATACGGCTTTGCACCCATTGGAGCTTGCTGGTTTTGCCGTCGCCGGCATTGCCCATCAACACTTGGATCTGCATCGGTCTTGCTCTCCTTTACGCCTTGAATGTCCAGCACTTGACCGTGGTCGGTCGGGGTTGTGAAACAGGGTTACGGTGGTTGAACGCGGCGCGCACGGCGCTGTGCACAGCCTTGTTGCTGTCGAGGAATTTGCGCGAGCGCGACTCCTTGAGCAGGTTGCGCAACGTGGCCACGTCGGCCAGCTTCTGTTTGTGTTCGGCGGCGCGTTCGCAGAATTCGTTGAGGTTGATGGCGATCACGGCCGGGTCACTGCTGTGGTCGACCACCGGATCCTCACTGAGGGATTCGAGGTAGTCGTAGACCTCCCAAAACTCGGCCACGGCCGGGTGATCGGAACTGATCGACGCCTGACGCTCGATGGCCATGCGCACGATCTGCCGCTGCGTGGCGGCGACTTGCGGATCACTCAGTTTCAGGACCAAGCGCAGGCCGTCCAGCAGCGAGAGCAGTTGTGCGTGGTTCTTGCTGATGCGCTCGACACGGATGTAGCCGCGCAGGTCATAACCGCAGCTGCTGCAGTTACCCTGGTCGCTGATATAAGCCGTGCTGCAGGCAAAACAATGGGTGTGCAGGCGGCGCAGCTTGGCTTCATGTTCCGGCATGCGCTGGGCGAACAGATCGAGCACGGCGGATTCTTTGCCCACCGCTTTCAGCAGAAAATGACTGAGGGTGCCGCCATCCAGCGCGTTCAACTGATCAGCGGCCGCACGGCTTTCCGGGGTGACGGTCGGACGCACAAAGTGCAGCTTTACGATGCGCGTCATGATCGCTTCGTGGGCCACTACAGCGGCGTTCTGGCTGATGGCAATCGTTCCGCGAAAGGGTGGTTCGTAGGTCTCGTTGCCAGCCGTCTTGACGCCTTTGGTGGCCAGGGTGCCGCCGCCGTAGAAGTCTTTGAGCTCGTCCCATTCGAAGGTTTTCGCGTGTGCCCGATCGTCACTGTGGCGATCGGCCTCGAGGAACACCACCGGCATGCCGGAGACCTGACCCATCAGGCGCGAGCGACCCGCCTTGGTCGACTTCATCGGGTCGAACCCTTCGTAACCCTCGCGGCCGAGCAGTTTCCACAGCAGGTTGAGCAGGGTGGTCTTACCGGCGCCGGCTTCACAGGTGGCTTCCAGAAACGGAAACGACTGGTAACGCGCGCGGATCTGTTCGCAGAACAGCGAGCCAAAAAAGAACACCAGAGCGACGAAGCCCTGGGCGCCGAAGCAGGTCCACAGCAGCTTTACCCACTGCTCGTTGAAGTCCTTGCCGTCACGTTGCAGCTTGATCGGCACACCTTTCTGCAGGGTTTTCAGGCGCAGCTTGCCGAACTCGAAATAGTCCTCGCTGTTGACCTTGTAGGTGCTGCCGTCCTTGATCGCGATGTCGCCGTAGACGTAGCAGGCGTATTCCTTGCTGTAGCCCACGTAGTCGATCGTCGACACGGTTTTGATGCCGAACAGTTGATCCTTCATCAGCTTGTCGAGCTGCTGGCCGCTGCCGGTAAACATGGCCCCGGCCGCCATGCCGAGCAGGCGCTTTTTGAATTCGCTGGCCGCTGACAACTGGCCGCTGGTGAAGGTGTTTTTGACGCTTTCCGAATCGTGCGGGAAGTCCACGCGCAGGTAATACCAGGACTCGTCCGTCACCTCGTTACGCTGGAAGTACAGGGCTTGCGGGTAGCAGTTGGCAATCTCAACGACACTGCCGGATTGCTGCAGCGCCTTTTCGCGCTGCTGCCCCTGGTTGAGCAACTGGTCGTCGTGGTTGTCGCTATCCTCGATGTCGGACATGGCCCGGTTGAATTTCTCCATGTCCAGCTTGAACCAATACAGGCGGCTGCCGAAGCCCAAGTGAAATTCACCGCGTTTGTTCCAGTCGTACATGAGCAAGGCTTTTTCAGCCGCACTGTCTGCCAGCAGCAGGGCGCCCAGATGCCGCGCCTGCTTGAGGTCGGTGGCGATCTGTTCGGCACGCTTAGCATCGTCCTGGATGAAGCTCCAGCGCTGATGCAGATCGTTCCAATCAGCCTTGCGCCCGTCGCGCTGGGAGATCTGCGCGGATTCGCAGATGAAACCCAGGGCGCGGGCTTCGCGTACCCAACGACGGGTGTAGGCGTTGGCGCTCGGCTCGTTATCCAACGCCCACACCAGCTTGGGCAGCTTGCCGCCCTCACGGATTTTGATCAGCGCCTTCAGCGAGTCCCCCGGGAATGCATTGGACGACATGGCCGATACCGCTGCGATGTCGTTGTGCACCAAGGCGATGGCATCAAAGATGCCTTCGACGATCCAGATTTCCTTGACCTCGAGCAGGTCGACGCAGGGGGGGCACCACCAGACGCCGCGGTAGCTGTCCTTGGATTTGAAGCGCGCCTTCATCTTGCCAAAGCGGTGCGGCTGATCGATCAGACGTTCCCACCATCCGCCTTTTTCCAGAGCGAAACGCACCGTGGCGCTGCCGGCGTTGTGTTCAGGGGAATAGAAACTTTCTTGCGTGAACCAGCCCTGAATCAACTCAAACCGAAAGCCTCGGGCATATTCCAAGTAGGCCCGGGCGGTGGCGTTGGGATGCTGGTCGGTTGCTGGCGCACGCTTGCTCCAGTCTTCAAACAGATCGTCGTACAGCTCTTTCACGTGCAGCGTGTGGCCGCATTTTTCCGGGCGACCACAGATCACCATCCAAGGCGTATCGAAACGGGAATACAGCTCCTTTTTCTTGCACTTGGGGCAGGTGCCGCCGCGCATGTAGTCGGTGCCCGTGCGGTGCTTCAATCCGAAGTCGGATTGGAGGCGTTGCAACACGTCGTGGCGAAGATCTTCTTTCATGATTACTTCACTGCTTTGAGGCTGAGGGAGAGGGCTGCCATCAGGCGTTTCTGCGCAGCCATCACCGGAGTTCTTTCCAGAATCGAGCTGTGCCGTTTTTCTTGTGGGACATAACGGTATTCATCCGCGTACCAGTAGTCGTTGAGGCTCAAGCGGTACTGCTCACGCATCACAGCCAGAAGCGCTTCGGCTTCTGCAGCTGGCAATTGGGTGGTCAGAATCACAGCGTTTCCCATCTTGAAACCTCGATTTCAGGCGCAGCTCACCCAAACCCACAGGGTGCGGGGCAGGCGTTCGTTGGGGGTTGGTGTTACGAGTTGGCTAAGCGGAAACGGCCAATGTCTGGCGCGTTGATGATTCGCTCGTAGATCAGGCTGACCGGCACGGCCCATTGACTGCCGGTGACTGGGTCAACGATGACGGTGTGGGTCGACGTGCTGCTCTGGATGTTCAGGCGCTGCCGATCGCGCACGGCAACCATGGAGCTGTTGGCCAGGTGAACGATCCTTTCCGCGATCTGCGTCTGTACGTCGTAGTCCGCAACCAGGTGTTGGACGGCTCGGCTGAACAGCTGCTGATCGTCGCTCAGATGTTCGGACTGGTGACGCTCAAGAAACAACAGTGCGGAGCGCTGCAGCGTGTCCTGGTATTCGTTCACTTCGGGCATGGCAGTCATTTGGCTTTCCCCGACTTAGACGCGTGCAGTTGGATGACCGCCAGAACTTCGGCGTGTCTGGCTGCGAGGTGCAGTGAGTCCGCGTGAAGGATCGCTTCAGCCTCGGCCTCGCTGATGATCCCGTCCTTCAAAGCTTCCTCAATGAGGTGGTCGACGGTGCCTTTCTTGGCTGAGGCCTGGACGCAACGGGCGTACATTTCGACGTTGTCCAACGGATCTGGCTCCACCACTGGGACGAAAATCCCGCCGTACATTGCTGCGATGTACTCGGATAGAAAGGTCGTCCCGGTCTCCAGCTCGAGCTGGTGGATCTGTGCGTCGGTCAGTGGGCGGCAGTTGTTGTTTTCATAGGCGTGGTTGTCGAACTTTTTAAGCGATAGGCCGATGCGAGCGGCGGCGCATTCGCGTCCGCCGGGATAAGCGCAAATAATTGCGCTGACTACCTGACGCCGAGTTTTTAGAACTGTGCTTTTCATGTTCTGCTTTTTCCTATAGCCCGGTGCCATTACTGTTCGATCACGCCGTCTTTGATACCCAGCAACACCGCGGCGCGATGTGCCTCCCCACGGCGACCTTTTTTACGACCGTTCAAAAGGTCGCTGACCAAATTCTTATTCAGCGTGTGGATCCGACAAAACTCCGCAATGCTCATTCCTTTGTGATCCAAGGCCTCGCGGGCTTGCTCGGGTGTAAGGGTGGCGGGCATAGTGTTCGCTCGTGTGCGTTTGTGTGGGTTCGTGTTCGTACGGCGCTGATTATGACCAGTTTATTTGTCCTGTAAAGGGGCTAAAGTTTGAAAAAGTTGTCATCGAGTGAGATCTCGGAGTTGAGTGCGGGCGAATGCTTGCGCGAAGAAAGGGTTCGATTGGGCCTTAAACAAGAAGAAATGGCTCAGATTGGCGGCGTAACCCGGAACACTCAGGGCAGCTACGAACGAGATGAGCGCCGCCCGGATACTGGCTATTTAAAGGCCTTGCATGCCGTGGGCCTCGACATCCTCTATGTCGTCACAGGGGTCCGAACCCCTTCTCCCGTCGGGGGGTTGAGCGAAGACGAGGAGGTGATGGTGAAGCGCTATCGCAGCATTCCCCAAGAAGACCAAAAATCTGTGCGCCGATTTCTGCAGGCGATCGCAGACGACGTTGCAAAAAACTCGAATTAACTTGTAACAAAGTATGTAATGCATTCGTCGCCCCTCGGTTTTAAAGCCCTTACCAGTCCCCGATAACGTCGATTCAGCAATGCACTTATATGGAGTAGTGAGCATGTTGGATCGCGCAAAAGTCGATAACGGTTATGTACAAACCCTTGAGTTTGAATGGCACGCCCTCTCGAAAATCGAACGTCGTTTAGTCGGGCTATATCGCCAGTTGACCGAAGAAGATCGAAAGCAACTACGGCGTCTTACCGAAGCACTGGCGACAATTCCAGAGGAACTGGAAGCAAGCTGATCGCTGTTAATTGAATCGTTAGATACGATCGCCGACACATATGAGTCGGCGGTTTGCAAATCACGCCACCGCCTGCGATCCCAGTTGTTCAAACAGCTCCCGCTGTTTCGCCCTGGGCATATCCCGCAAATGGTCGAACAACATCCTTTCGAAGGACTGAGCCGATGGGCTCAACGTGTGCGAAAACGTCAGATTCGCGACCCAGGTGTGCCCGCACTTTGCGTCCAGGCACTGGCAGTACAGCTTCGCAAACTCCGTCGATAGCTTCTCCCTCGAAGCGATCCGTCCTCTGTGTCCGCATTTGCATTCAACTCGCATTGTGTCCCTCCCCAGGGCAGCCAATCGCCACCATATTGCCACAATTTGTAGTGGCAATCTCTTAGCTAGGCACCGACTCCAGTTGGATCAACTGGTATATCGACCTCTCTCCAGTTGATTCGCCTGTCTGGCCTTAAGGTGTCGTTGATTTGGTTGAACAGCTGGCAGATCGGCCTGATCTCGTTGCTGGTGTACACCCGGTCAATCTTTTCGATGTCGCCAAAACCCCCGCTGTTTTCCGGAATGATGCCGGCGAGCGCGGGGTTCATACGCCAAGCGGCGATCACGTCATTGCGGGTGATGTTCTTCACCTTCTCCAGCTCGTCTTTGGCTTGGAAGTCCCCCACAGGGATGATCTGGATCGCGTTCTCTTTGCCGTTCGGGATGTTGACGAACATCGATCGGAAGTTGCCCACACCCTTGCTGGAGCTGATCTGCGCGCGCAGGTTGTCTTCGTCCTCCTCGGTCAGGTCCGGGTCGTTGGTGTAGAAGATGTAACCGGCGTGGGCGCCGTTGCTGTAGTAGCGACGGCGGAACAAGGTCGCGGCTTCGTTCAGCAGCAGCGCCTGCATGCCGCCTAGGTAGTCTGGCACTCCGTAAATGTTCTGTTCCACGTCATAGTCGAGGACGTGCTCGATCTCGTCCTGGTCGAAGTCCATGAATTTGTTGTCCGGCAGCAGCATCCGGAAACCGCCGTCGACCTTCACCCGCATGTTGATCGACGCCAGATGCTGCAGCTCCAGGACTTGGCCGAAGGCGTTGGTGTCGCGATAGAAGAAGGCTTCGCCGAACACCATGTAGTCCAGCCCCGCGCAGCCCATTGTGCGAGCGCTACAGCCGGCCGAGGGAACCAGCTCACGCAGCAGCAAGTTGCGTTTGAACTTCGGGATTGCGCCGTGGTGCGCGTTGGCGCGCAACAGTTTGGCCAAGCCGGGACGTGACACTGGCGGCTTGTAGATCTCGCCGTCGTCGCTGAGGAACACGCCCAGGTATTCTCCGATGTTGCCCGACAGTACCTGTTCTGGTTCGCCGAACGTAAACGCCCGCATCGGTTGCTGCTGTCGTGCCTGTTGTTTGACCTGGCGCTTTTTGTGTCGAGGATTGGGCATTGTTTCCACTCGTGACGTAGCGGCTACGACGCCGCTTGTTGGTGTTCAAAGGTTCGTTGGCCAGGGCGTGCATGACCGCCCAAGCGATGTCGGCGTGGCCGGTCGCGTCGGTGCGCGAAGCGCTGTAGGTGACTTGGCCGCTGTTGGTTGTGCCGCGTTTGATGGTCAGGAACGCCTGGGCGATGTCGGTCCATCCGGCATCCCACTCGATGCGGCTGCCTTGGATCGTGTCCTGGGCTTTGAGCACCAGGGCGTTCTTCGCCTCAAGGCTGTAATGAATCGGCGTCGCTTTGGCGTAGAAGTCGCGCACCAGGTCGAACACGCCGTAACCCACGCCGGTGACATCGATACCGATGTGCTGGACGTTGAAGCGCTCGGTCAGCTTCTTGACCTGGGCGGCCTGGTAGGTGAACGAGTGGCCACGCCAACTGTGCTTTTCCAAGATCCGGAACTTCGCGCCAGGCTCCAGCGGCGGGGCGATGACAACGCACGTCGCGTCGTCGCGAGTCCGGCTCGGGTCGTAGCCCAGCCAGACCGGGCTGTTGCCAAACGGTCGTTCCTCGTCGGGCTTGTAGTCCTCCCACAATGACAGGTCGGAATAGCACCGCTCCAGATCCTTGAGGCCGAACGCGCTCTGTGTGCTGTCGATAAACTTGCAGTAGAAGAGCTGCTGAAACTTGTCCTCGTCGTACTCCAGCTGCAGCTGCTCGAGGTCGAACAGATCGCAGCCGCCGTCGATCGCATCCTGAATAGTGATGGTCTTGCGCCATTGGCCGTCCGGACACAGTGCACCTTGGGTGTACGCGGCCTCGATCGGCCAGGTGCCGCCGGCCTTTTTTCCGCGCTTGCTGTTGCGGAATTCTTCGCCGGTCCAGAACGGGTAGGCCTGATGCGACACCGCGCTGGGCGTCGAGAAATAGGTCTTACGCCATTTCTTGTGGGTGCCCATGGCGCTGGCCACGGTGCTGAGTTTTTCGAAGTCGCGGATCCAGAAATATTCGTCGACGTAGACGTGACCGTGGTAGCCCTGGGCGGTGCTGCTGTTGGTGCTGAGAAAACGCAGTTCGGCGCCGTTGCTCAGCACGATCGGGTTGCCGGTCAGCTCAATGTCGAACCACTGCTTGGCGAACTGGATGATGTAGCTGCGGAGGATCTCGGACTGCGATCGGCTGGCAGACAGAAACACCTGGTTGTCGCCACTCAACACCGCGTCCATGAACGCTTCGCCGGCGAAGTAGTAGGTCAGGCCGACCTGACGACTTTTGAGGATGTTGCGGATCCGGCAAGTCAGCGGGTTCTGTTTGGCCGCGAACAGCTCCTGCTGGTAGCGGTACATTTTGCTGATGAACTTATCCAGGAAGTCGACTTCGGTGAGACCGCTGATGTCGTTCTTGGCCTTCTTCTCTTTCTTCTTGCCGCCGCCTTCGCCACGACCGGAGCGATCGCTACGCGGGCGCTGGCGAGGTTCCGAGGAATCGCCCGGATCATCTCCGATCGATGCCGCCGCCAGCGCAGGTTTAGCCGCTTGCTTTAGCAGTCGTTCGCGCACGGCGGTCAGCCGGTCGAGTTCGTTTAGATCGTCCTTGGAAAGGCTGCCGACCTTGTCCAGCAGCAAGGTGATACGCCGACCAACAGCGGTCAGCGGTTCCTCGTCCGACAGCATGTCCTCCCATCCACCCTGGCGGATCCAGTAGTAGACGATCCGGATGTTGGGCAGGTTGAGTTGCGCCTGAATTTCCTTGGCCTTACAGCGGCGCAGAAACAGGCGTTTGGCGGCTTCTTTAACTTCGGTCGAGTAGTACATGGGCCGCAGTCTATGCGGCGAAAACAGCGAAAACGCGGGGTTAAATTCTGCGATTTACCTAGATCCTGAATCTAGGAGGAACGCGCAATTGAACCGTTTGTTAGGGGGCGTTTTGCTCCATATCTTGGCGGCTCAAATCACCGATTGAGCGCAGTTATCGCCCATGCCCCGTTCCCTTGTTTCATTCTGGAAACGTGTCGCCACCAGCGGCACCACCGCCGATGGTCGCGAGATCCTTCCCCAGGAACTGCGCGATATCGCCGAAACCTACAGGCCGTCCAAGTACACGGCTGTGATCTGGTGTGACCACGAACGTTGGAGTGGTTCCCACGGCACTGTTTACGCCGTGCGCCTGGTGGAAGAGGGCGAGGATTTGGAAGAAGGGCAAATTGCCCTGGAAGCCCAGCTCAAGCCCAACGATCGACTGCTGTACCTGAATGATCAGGGCCAGAAGCTGTTCACCAGCATCGAGATCACCCCGAACTTCGCCGGCAGTGGCAAAGCGTACCTCACCGGCCTGGGCGTGACTGATGAACCCGCCAGCCTAGGCACGCAGGAACTCTATTTTTCGAAGAAAACCCACAAGGACGCTTTCTACGCCGCGTCCGTGGAATTGGGCTCCTTTGAAGAGGAACCCCAAGGCGAAGTGGGCAAGCTGATTGGCTTGCTCACCGGCCTGTTCAAGCGCTTTGCAGCGGACGCACCGCCTGCCGAACCCACCACCCCAACCGAGAGCAAACCCCCAATGGATGAAGCTACAGCAACGGCCCTTAAAGCCCTGCTGGCTCAATTGCTGATTGTCGCTGCTGGCATTCAGGCTGTGATTGAGCCCGTCGCGGAAGAGGCTCCTGAGCCTGAAGCCGCACCGATCGACGACGTGCAAGCGGCGGTCGACGGCATCGTGACCACTGCCGAAGAGGAGCGTGAGTTCAGTCGCAACGGCGGCGCCACGAACAAAGCTCTGCTGGCCAGCATGGCCGCACTGCAGAAGCAGTTCAACGCGCTGCAGAACACCACGACCGGCCGCCAGCTGCCACGCAACCCCGGTCCAGTGACCACTGCCAAAAAGCGGGTGCTTTGACATGGGCCAGCCATTGAGCGCCAAGGGCGCCAAGCAGTACGCCGCGCTGCAGGAAGCGATCGCCGAAACCTACGGTATTGAGCGCGCCAGCAAGACGTTCAGCGTTGAACCGTCGATCGCTCAAGAGCTGAACGACTCGATTACCGCCAAGGCCGACTTCCTTGAGCGCATCAACGTCGTTCCGGTTAGCGAGATCAAGGGCGAAAAGGTGTTCATTGGTGTCAACGGTCCGGTGACGGGCCGCACCAACACTAAGACCACCGATCGCGAAGCCAAGGATGCCTCGGCGCTGGAAAACACCACCTACGAACTGAGCGACACGCAGTCCGACGTGGGCCTGCCGTACGCGAAGATCGACGCCTGGGCGAAGTTTCCGGACTTCCAGGACCGCTATTCCGGCGCGGTGCAAAAGCGTATCGCCCAGGACCGCATCGTGATCGGCTTCCACGGCACGCACGCGGCTACCCAAACCGATCTGGCTGCGAATCCAAAGCTGCAGGACGTGAACAAGGGCTGGCTGCAGCAACTGCGCGAGCAGGCCCCGCAGCAGGTGCTCAAGGAAGGCGCCGCTGCGGGCAAGGTGACACTCGGCGCCGGCGGCGACTACGCCAACCTCGATGCCCTGGTCCATGACACCAAGCAAATGGTCGACGAGATCCTGCGCGAAGACGGCGACCTGGTGGCGATCATCGGTTCCGACCTGCTGGCAGCTGATAAGGCCAAGCTGTACACCAAGCAGGGCGACACTCCGACCGAAAAAGAGCGCATCGAAAACCTGCAGGTCATCGCAACCTACGGCGGTCTGCCTTCGTTCAGCGTGCCGAACTTCCCGGTCAATGCCGTGTTGGTCACCAGCTGGGACAACCTGTCGATCTACTTCCAGGACTCCAGCTGGCGCAAGCAGGCCGTCGACAACCCGAAGCGCTCCCGCGTCGAGGACTACAACAGCCGCAACGAAGGTTACGTGATCGAGCAGTTGGAAAAGATCGCGCTGACCGAGAACGTGGAGCTGCTGGCGTGAGCCTGGCCCTGGCGCACAAGCGCCGCACCTTGGCCATGGGCGTGACCGCTGTCGCGGCAGCGCAGTCGAGCGCGGCCATGCCGTACACCCCGGCCGACGCGCTGAGCAGTCCGGCTAATGCTCGCAAGAACCTGATGCTGCAGGAAGCGTCGTTGGATCAGGATCTGGCGCGCCTGAGCGCGATGAAGGGAGCTTTGGCAGGGCGCCAATTGCTCAAGCGCGACGAGCTGCTGCCCAAGTACCAGGAATACGTGCAGCGCTACTGCGAGTCGGGGCTGAACTTCACCAATCGCGTTGCGGTGCAGGTGATGGTGTGGCTGTTCGATACCGCCCAGTTCGAAGACGCACTGGAGCTTGCCGACTTTCTGATGGAGCAGGGCCAGAAGATGCCGGAGCGATTCAATCGCCGCGACATCCAGACCTTTGTTGCGGATGCCATCGCCGATTGGGCGTACGACGAATACAACGCCGGCCGAAGTCCTGAGCCCTACCTGTCCGACCTGTTGCCCCGCGTTGACGGTGAATGGGACCTGCCTGAGCAGATCCCTAGCAAATACCACAAGTTGATCGGCATGCGCGCTATGGAGGCTGAGCAGTGGGAAACCGCGCTCAAGCATTTGGAGCGCTCCACCGAGCTGTACCCGAAAGCCGGCAACGACACCCGCATCAAAAAGGTCCGCAAGGCCTTGGAAAAACAAGTGGCCGCTAACCCGGCTTCCAAATAACCGACTACCCCCCCCAGCGGGAACCTGTGGAAGTGAGCCGCCCATTTATGGACCGTCCCACTGAAAACAGGCTTCCCGCCCTATTCGAGTGGCCAGCAATGAGCTTTTCCGGGAAACCCACCACCTTTGTGGAACAAGCGATCGAGAACGACGGCTTCTGGCCGGACCTCTCCGTGACCGAGTTTCAGAAGGGTTACCGCCTGCCGGCGGAGCACCTGGTAGAGATGCTGCTCATCAACCTGGCTACGGCCATGGCGCAGGTCAACAGTGATCTGGCCAGTTTAAAAGCGCGCTGGCAGGGCGCTGGAGTGTCACGCGTTGAATCTGCAGACACCACCGTCCTGCCGGAGCGCACCTTTCAAGCTGAGACGTACAAGCGCGCCGTGTATTGCCGTGCGAAGGCCAGCCTGCTGCCGGAATTCGCCTCGATCATCCGTCGCGAAAGCGCGGAGAACCTGGGCAAGGAAGCCCCCGAGCGCAAGGAAACCTTCCTCGAGTTCAGCCAGCAGGCCGTCCGATCGCTGCAGGGTCGCGGCCGCATCACGGCGGTGCTGCTGTGATCAAGCTCCGCGCCCTGACCACGTACCTGATCGAGCGCCGCCTGGTCGAGTTCGAGCAGCTCGACAGCTGGACTAACCAGGTGAATCTCGAGCTGATCTGGAAGCCCGACGTCGGCGGCATGCGCATGGGTGACATGCGCTACAGCGCCACGATCGCGCTGGAGCGTTTCGCCGATCACCCGGGGCGGCTGATGGCGTTGGTGGGCAGTTGGCTCGAGAGCAACGACCAGGACCGCGACGAACTGCCGGCGGCGAAGTTCGATATCACCATGCTCGACAACGACCTGGCCGACGTCGACATCACCCTCGAGTTCGTAGAGCCGCAGTACCTGGCCGAGGATCCGGAGGGCGAGATCGAAGCTTTCGGCACGGCCTGGTCGTTCATCCCGTTTGACCTGTGGGTTGCCGAACACGGCGAGGTGTCGAGCCGTGGCCGGACGTAGCACCTTCGAACTCGATGCCCGGGGTTACCTGGGCGTGCGCGAGCAACTGGCGCTGCTGAGTCTGCCGCCGCAACTGCGCCGGCGTTTGCTGAACAACGTCTCCAAACGCGTGCGATCGATGAGCCGCAAGCGGGTGCGCGACCAGCAGAACCTGGACGGTTCACCGTTCGAGGCGCGTAAGGGCACCGGCAAGGGCAAAAAGAAGATGGAAGCGGGGCTGGCCAAGCTGATGCAGGTCACCCGTGTCAGCCCCGACGAGGCCGTGCTGGGCTGGAAAAACGCCCTGACCAGTTGGGTCGCGGCGCAGCAACACAACGGTGTCAGCGAACGCCGGACCGCCGCTCAGATGAAGCGGTGGAACAAGGTTCCCGAAGGTTTGGCAGCGACCGAGAAACAGGCAAAGCGCCTGCGTCGCTTGGGCTTCAAGGTCCGTCAGGAGGGCAAAAAGTCGCTGACCAGGCCGTCCGTGGCTTGGATTCAAGAGCATGTGAACTACGCCAAGGCGGGGCTGCTGATCCGCATCTTGGACGATGAAAAAGCCGAGAGCAGCGGTGCGCAGAGCTGGGAAATCACCCTGCCCAAGCGCCAGTTCATCGGCGTCAGCACCGAACGAGACACTGGCTTGCTGCTGAACCAGGTGCTCCAACAAATCCTTAATTCACCCCGCTAGCGAGGCACTGCATGGCACTCGGCAAAGTCAGCGTTAACAACCTCAATCTCGGCCAGGGTGCCGTGACTGAGATCGAACGCTATTTCCTTTTCATCGGCACCGCCGCCAAAAACGTCGGCCAGTTGCTCGCCCTCAACACCGACAGCGACCTCGACGGTTCGCTGGGTATTCCGGCCAGTGACCTGAAAACTCAGATCACGGCCGCACGTCTCAACGGCGGCGATCGCTGGGCGTGCCTGGCTGCGCCGATCGCGGCCGATGGGAGCTGGTCCGAAGCACTGACCATCGCCCAGCAAAAAGGCTTTTCCGTCGAGGCGGTGGTGATTACTACCCCAGTGGATGCCGGCAATGAACTGTCAGTGATGCATGACGCGGCGATCGCACTGAACAACACCTTTGGCCGTCGCGCTTTTGTCATGGCGGCAAGTGCCGGCATCACTGTGCAGCAGACCTGGGCGGAATACCTGACCGAGCAGAAAGCGATCACCGCCGATCTGGCTGCGCCGCGTGTCCTGGTCGTGCCGCAGTTGCACGGCAATGACCTGGGCGTGCTGGCTGGCCGACTGGCCAACGCCGCCGTGAGCATTGCCGATAGTCCGATGCGCGTGGCGTCTGGTGCTCTGCTGGGCCTGGGCCCCGTTCCCGTCGACAAGGAAGGCGTGCCGTTGCCGTCCGCCATTCGCGCCGAGCTGGACGCCGCACGTTTCTCCGTGTCGCAAACCTATGCCGATTACCCAGGCGTGTTCTGGGGCGACGGCAACATGCTCGATGCGCCTGCCAGTGACTTTCAGGTGGTCGAGTACCTGCGCCTGGCCGACAAGGCCGCTCGCCAAGTTCGTCCGCTGCTGATCCGCCGTGTGGGTGATCGTCGCTTGAACAACTCGCCCAACAGCATGGCTGCTGCAATCAGCGCGTTCATGAAGCCGCTGCGCCAGATGGCCAAGTCCACCACCTTCGCCGGCGAGGTGTTCCCGGGCGAGATTGAAACGCCCAAAGACGGCGACATCGTCCTGGTGTGGCACAGCAAAACCAAGGTTGAGATCTACATCAAGATCCGACCGCTCAACTGCCCGAAAGACCTCACGGCGAACATCGCCCTCGACCTTTCCAGCGAAGATTCGGAGTAACCCTTATGTCCCGTATTGGCGGTAAAAACTTCGACATCAACCTGGGCGATCTGCAGATCCATGTCGAAAGCTGCACCCTGGATATCACCGACAACACCGCCGTGGCGCAAACCCGTGGCGTGCCCAACGGCACCGTTGACGGCGATGTTTCTGCCAGTGGCGAGTTCGAGTTCGACACCAACAACTTCAACCTGCTGATCGAGGCGGCACGCTCTGCCGGCAGCTTCCGCCAGTTGGAGCCTTTCGACTCGGTGTTCTTCGCCAAAGCAGGCGATGAAGAGCTGCGCATCGAGGCCTTCGGCTGCAAGTTGAAGGTGTCCAGCCTGCTCAGTGTCGATCCGAAAGGCGGCGAGAAAACCAAGCACAAGGTGCCGTTCGACGTTTCCAGTCCGGACTTCATCCGCATCAACGGCGTGCCGTACCTGGCTGCGGCCGAGATCGAGGGCCTGCGCTGATGGTCTGCCCGTTCGACCGCGCCCAGGCATTGGAGCAACGCCAGCGTGATCAGGCGATCGCCGCTCAGCTGGCCCGCACGCGGCCGATCGGGCCAAGCCTGACCCATTGCGAAGACTGCGATCAGCCGATCCCGGAAAAACGCCAGGCGCTGGGCGGTATGACCCGCTGCGTGCCGTGCCAAACCATTTTTGAGAAAGAGGTTCTGCGATGAGCGCGAATCAGGTCGCCCAGGACACCGCCGTTGCCTTGGCCAAGGCGTCGCCCGCAATCGGCGTGGCCGCTACAGGTGTGACGGGCGCCGTCGATTGGTCGGCGGTCGCCTACATGCTGACCGCGCTCTACATGGTGCTGCAGATCCTTCTGCTGATTCCCAAGTATCGCCAGATGCTGCTCGACTGGAAGGGCAAGTCGTGAGCCTGCGCACCAAGATCGCCGCCGGCGCCATTGTGCTGGCCAGCGCGCCTTTGCTCGCGTTCCTGGGCAAGTGGGAAGGCAACGGCCAGAACGTGGTGTACGCCGACAAGTTGGCCCGTGGCCTGCCTACGGTGTGCAAGGGCATCACCCGTTACACCAGCCCGTATCCGCTGATCGTCGGTGACTACTGGTCGCCGGCACGCTGTGCCGAGGTGGAGCAGCTGGTGACCGAGAAAGGCCAGTTGGCTCTGGCGGACTGCCTGAGCAATCAGGCGATCGGCCAGAAGACTTTCGACGCCCTGAGCAGCCATGGCCACAACTTCGGTGTGCCCAGTACCTGCGCCAGTCGGGCCGTCGGCCTGATCAATGCCGGCCGTATTGCCGAGGGTTGCAAGGCGTTGGCCTGGGCGCCGGATGGCAAAACACCGGTGTGGTCATCGGTCACCGATGCCCAGGGCCGCAAGCAGTTTGTACCGGGGCTGCACGCTCGCCGGCGCGCCGAAGCGGCGATGTGTGCGGAGGGGCTGTGATGCTCCGCGAGATCCTGTTTCCGCTGCTGGTGTGCCTGGCGGCGTTCGTTGGCTTCGACATCCTGCAGGGACAGCGCGACTCCGCCCGGGCAGAACGTGATGCAGCCCAGTACGAAGCCAGCGGCCTGCGTGAAGCGGCCCGAATCACAGGCGAGATGATCGCTGCACGAGACGCGATCGACCGTAACCGTACCCAGGAACTGACCGATGCACGCACTGAAATCGATGCTTTGCGCCTTGACGTTGCCGATGGCCGTCAGCGGCTGCGCGTCAAAGCCACCTGCAGCACCCCGTCAAACGCCACCGGCGCCGGCGGCGTGGCTGATGCAGGCACCGCCGAACTCGCAGCAGACGCTCGATCGGATTATTTCACCCTCAGAGATCAGCTCGCCCTCAGCAAGCAAATGATCCTGGGCCTGCAGGACTACGTCAGCCAGGTGTGCCTGCGCTGACCCGAATCACCCCTTTAACCCAACCACCAAAACGGACATGAACATGAGCCAGATCCAATCCCGCGAAATCACCCTGGAAATCGGCGAGAAAGAATTCGCCTTCAACCTGACGCCCCAGGACGTGACCAAGTACTTCAACGCCATGACCGCCAACAACAAGGTTGCGCCGTCCTTCAACTTGCTGAGCACCACCGTGCTGCCGGCACAAAAGGCCGATCTGCGCGAGCTGATGGTTAACCCGGTTAACACCATGCAGATCGCCGGCGCGCTGCTCGAGGAGTACGCCCCTGACATCGGGATCATCGTAAAAAAGCCCTTGAGCACGCTGACCGCCTGACCGAGGACGGGCTGGGCCAACTGATGGCCCTGACCAACCGTTGGCTGCCTGGCGCCGAGCCCACCATCGAGAACATGGGCACGGCCAAGTGGCTGGAAGACGAACACTGGAAGCGCATGGAATTTGCCGTAGCCAACGGCATTGCCCATGCGCTGAACGGATAGGACACACATGGCCGACCGTAGCGCCCGCCTGGACTTCATCCTGGCCCTGACCGACAAGGTCACTGCACCGTTGGGCAAGGTGAAAGCGGGTTTTTCCGACCTTACCGAGCAAAGCGAAAAGAACATCAAAACGATGGGCATGGGCTTGGCCGGTGTCACGGGTGCTTTCGTCGGTATCAACGAATCGCTGCAGCCTGCGCTGGAAATGAATCGCGCCCTGGGCGAGGTCAAATCTTTGGGCGTGGCCGAGGACGCGCTTACGGCGCTGAATCAAAAATCCCTGGAGTTCTCGGTGGCCTATGGCGAGAACGCCCGGGATTTTGTCGCTTCGGCGTACAGCATCGAGGGCGCCATTAAAGGCCTGACCGGCAACCAGCTCGCCACGTTCACCAACACCAGCAACCTGCTGGCCAAGGCCACCAAGTCCGATGCCGAAACCATGGGCGCCTATGTGGGCACCATGTACAACCTGTTCAAGGGCCAAGCAGACGCCATGGGCAAGGGCGAATGGGTTGAAAAGCTGGGCGGGCAGACAGCGCTCGCTGTGCAGCTGTTTCGCACGGATGGCGCCCAGCTCAAGGACGCTTTCAAGGAAGTGGGGTCGATCGCCACCGCCGCCGGCGTGGACATCGCCGAGCAGTTCGCGGTGATCGGCTCGCTGAGCAGCACCATGGAAGGCGGCGATGCCGGCGGCCGTTACAAGGCGTTCTTCGAGAACCTGGGCGCCGCCTCCGAAAAAATGGGCGTGAAGTTCACCGACTCCAACGGCAAGGCACTGCCGATGCTGCAGATCATGGAAAAGCTGCAGGGCAAACTCGGCGATCTGACCAGTGCGTCGGCCAACACCAAACTGATGGAAGCGTTTGGCGGGGAGGGGGCGCAGGTGATCACGTCCCTGGCCAAGGACACCGATCGGCTGCGCAATGGCATGGACAAGCTGGGCAAGGTACGCGGCCTCGAGGACGCGGAGAACATGGCCAAGGCCATGGTCGACCCGTGGCAGCAGTTCGCTGCAGCAGTCGAAGCGCTGCGCATTGCCTTCGGCCAGGCGCTGATCCCGATCCTGACGCCGCTGATGGCCAAGCTGTCCGGCATTGCCGGCACCATGACCCGCTGGACCCAAATGTTCCCCAACATCACGCGGGTGATCGGCATCGTTTCGCTGACGATCCTTGCGCTTATCGCCGCGATGTCCTTGCTGACGTTCGCGGTGGGCGCGGGTCGTATGGCATGGCTCGCCATGGTGACCGTCTGGAAAGTCGTGCAGTTGCTCAACTTGCGCGCCGTCGCCGGCTTCCTGCTGCAGGTCGCTGTTATTGCGTTGTACGTGGCTGGCTTGACGATCCTGTACACGACGATGGCGTTGATTCGCGGCGCGATGATGCTGTGGCAGGGCGCGATCTGGCTGGTCAACGCGGCGATGCTGGCCAACCCGGTCGTATGGATCGTGATCGGCGTTATGGCCCTGGTCGCGGCGGTGATCGCCGCCGTCGTGTACTGGGACGAATGGACCGCCGCGCTGATGAACAGCGAGGCGTTCAAGTGGGTCAGCGCTCAGCTCACCGCGCTGTCGGACTGGTTCACGTCCATGGGCGGCTGGAGTGGCATGGCCAAGGCCGCTTGGGACGGCATCGTCGCGATTTTTCACAAGTCGATCAACAGCCTGATCGAGATGCTGAACAAGATCCCCGGCGTCGACATCGAGACCAAGTTCGGCGCCATGCCTGAAGTGCCCGGTACCGACATTGGCGTCAACAACGTGGACGCCTCTGCAGCTGCGCAAAAAGCCCAGCAGACCATCAACGCGGCTATTCCAAGCCTGTCGCCAGCGCGGCCTAACGCCGTGCCGGCGGGCGGCCTGCTAACCAGCATTCAGAACAACAACAGCAGCCAGAACAAGGGCACCCATGTGGAAACACTGAACATCAACACCGCCAAGCCCATGACCCCGCTGGAGCTCGAAAACATGATGAGTATGGCGGTGCCGGGATGAGCGAATACATCGACCTGCTGATCCACGACAACGACCTGGTGCTCGATCCGTCCCGCCAGCCCGAGCTGATCGATGACCGGGCCAGCATCGCCCAGGACATCGCCCACATGATCCGCGACAGCGGCCTGCTGGTGACGTTGGTGGCCGAGCGCAACCGCCTGAAACAGCGCGACTGCATTCAGCAACTGGAGCTGCTGGTTGAGGCGGACGAACGCCTCGTACCGGGTACGGCACTGATTACCCAGCTTGAGCCTGGGCAGTTCCTGGTGACGGCCACAACCCTGAAATTCGGCAGTATCGAGGTGACGTTGTGAGTGACGTGGATTTCAAACAGGCCCTGTCCGATGCCGGCATTCCGACCACTGAGGCTGGCCTGCGCCAGGCGTGGGAAGCGGAAGTACTCGCCCAGGGCAGCAAGCTGAGCAACACCAGCACCTGGTCGCCGTTCTGGCGGGTGGTCACCGCGTTGGTGACCAAACCCGTGCTGTGGATCCTCGACTTCTTTGTCGCCACGGTACTGCCGAATTTCTTCGTCAAAACCGCTGCGGATGCCTGGCTGGATATGCTGGCCTGGGGCGTGAACGTCGAGCGCAAGGGCGCGACCAAAGCCAGCGGCCTGTTGCTGTTCACCCGGGTCGCCCCGGGCGGCGCGCTCGAGGTCGCGAAAGGCACGGTGGTGCAGTCCGCCGCGATCAATGGCCACGTTTACCAACTGGTGACCACGGCGGTCGGGACTTTTACCGATGGCCTGATGCAGTTGCTGGTACCGGTCGAAGCGGTAGACGTTGGCAGTGGCTTCAACTTGGCGCCCGGCTATTACGCCGTGTTGCCGGTGCCGATTCCAGGCATCGCCCAGGTGGTCAACGCGGACGGCTGGTTGACCACACCAGGCGCGGACAGGGAGCCCAACGACGAGCTGCGTCTGCGCGTGCGCAATCAGTTCTCGGCGGTCAACCAATGGCACACCGACGCGGTGTATCGAGCGATGATTTCCGCGTTCCCGGGCGTGCGTCCGGATGGCGTGTATTTCGAGCATGGCGCGCCACGTGGTCCGGGCAGTGCCAACGCTTTTGTGCTGTTCGATGCTGACGTGCCTGCAGCGACTTACCTGGAACAAATCAACTCGCACATCCGGGACCAGGGCAACCATGGCCACGGTGACGATCTGCTGGTGATGGTCATGCCAGAAACCCTGCATGCGTTGCGGGTGACCCTCTGGCCGCGTTCGACGCTGTCCGATGCCCAGCGTCAAACCCTGCAGGATGAAACCGCGCTGTTCATCCGCGCGGCGTTTCGCGAAAGCACCACCAGCGACTACCAGCCGACGCTGACTTATCCACAGTCGCGCTTTTCATTCAGTCGCCTGGGTGAAGAGCTGCACCAGCAATTCCCGGGGATCGAGTCGTTGCACTTCGACAACGACGACATCCTGTCAGAGCTGAACATCCCCCGGATCCAGAGTCTGGAGGTGCTGACCAATGATTAAGCTCGAGCTGAATTCTGGTTGGCCGGTACCGAGCTGACCAAGCTCAAGGACGCCGCGCAGTCCTGGTGGGGCAAGGTCGAGGGCTGGTTGCGCTGGCCGCTGCTGCAGCTGGACGCTGATACCTGCCATTTGACCACGCTCGATTTGCTGGCTTGGCAGCGCGACATCACCCGCTTCAAAGGCGAGCCCGAAAGCATGTACCGCTTGCGCGTGAAGTTCGCCTTCATCAACGCGGTCGACGCCGGCAGCACCGCCGGGATGAAACGCATCCTGCAGCGCCTGGGCGTTGGCTACATCGAGATCGAGGAACGCATGCCCGATCGGGATTGGGACGTCGTGCTGCTGCGTTTCTCGGACACCCAGCTTTCACAGAACCCGGAACTGCTGCGGGTTTTGATTCAGCAATACGGCCGCACCTGCCGCCGTTATGACTTCGTGACCATCACGCCGGTGCCGTTTCGCATCGCGCTGGTCGACTTCAACGACGACCAGCAAACGCTGGTTGCCAGTCTTTAGGAGCCCCCATGGGAGCCAGTATTACCCTTGCGGGTGAAAGCCTGATCGCGCAGAAACACGCCGCCCAGCTGGGCCTCGATGCCACGCGGTTTATTTTTGCCAACGTGCCCGGGCTTGACCCGAGCGGGCCGGTGGATCGCGCCGCGCCGAAACCTGCCGCCGCGCAGATCGTTCACGTTTACGACATTCCCAAGGAGAACGCCGGTTACGTGAACCCCAACCAGGTGGTCTACAGCTCGCAGATCGGCTCCGACGTCGGCGACTGGGACTTCAACTGGATCGGGCTCGAGACGGCCGAGGGCGTCCTGTTCGCCGTGGCCTATGTGCCGCTGCAGATCAAGCGCCGCAACATCCCGCCGCTGCAGATCGGCAACAACCTGACGCGCAACTTCCTGGTGGCGTTCGACGGTGCCCAGGCGCTGACCGGCATCACGATTGATGCCAGCACCTGGCAGCACGACTTCACCGTGCGCTTGGCCGGCATCGATGAGCGTGAGCGATTGAGCAACCGCGACGTCTTCGGCCGTGCATGTTTCTTCGGCGCCTCGCTGCAGTTGGTGAAGGTCGGCAGCGCATACCAGCTACAACCGGGCAGCGCCTACGTCGAAGGCATTCGCCTGGTGCGCTCTGCCGCGCTTGCGGTGGTGCCGCCGGCATTCCCCACCACGGCATGGCTGGACGTGGCCCTGCAGCGCGAGCTCAGCGATGTCGTGGCCAGCTGGAGCGTGGTGTTCGCTGCCGATCGCCCTGACTACATCGACAGTGCCGGCGTGCGCCATTACTGCGTGGCACTGGCGGATTTGCCGAACGCCGGCACCGTCACCGATCGCCGAAGTGTCGAGCTGATCGACGGGCCGCTGGTGAAGCACTTCGCGGCGCGAACGGGTGATTACGAATACCTGCGCGCCCGGGCGACCACCAAAGAAGACGTCGACCTGGGCAATCTGCCCAACGCCAAGAGCGATGATCCCAGCACCAATAGTAGCGAGATTCTGGCTACGACGGCGGCACTCAACAGACTCCAGCAACAGGTCGGTGAATCGTTAACGGGCATGGTGGGTTCGTTCGCGATGAGTACAGCGCCAACTGGCTGGCTCAAGTGCAACGGCGCCGTGGTGTCGCGCACTACCTTTGCCAGCCTCTTTGCGCGTATCGGTACGGTGTTTGGGGCCGGTGACGGCACCAGTACCTTCGGCGTACCTGATCTGCGTGGGCTGTTTCTTCGCGGCCTGGACGATGGACGCGGTATCGATGCCGCTCGAGTACTGGGCGCTTATCAAGAAATGATGCACCAGTCCCACGGTCACACTGCTTCGGCCACCGCAGAAGGTAATCACTACCACAGTGCGTGGACAGATGCCCAAGGTGCACACACCCACGTGACTTCAGGTGCGCCCGGTATTGGTCAAGGTGCGCCCGGAATCAACTCAGTGCAACAGTCGAGCGGTGCGCATGAAACTGGATTGGCTGGAAGCCACTCGCACAACGTAGTTATGAATAACGCTGGACTCCACACCCACACGATCACCGTCGCTGCCGCCGGCGAAGCTGAAACGCGGCCGAAGAACATCGCCCTTCTTTTCTGCATCAAGTATTGAGACTGAGCATGACTGACAAACTCGTTTATCAGACAGACCATCTGGGTATGTTCGTTGGTACCACTGAGGCTGACGAATCGCCTCTTGAGCCTGGTGTGTACCTGATCCCCGGTGGCTGCGTGGAAACACCACCGCCTGTTGCCCTCGAACATCAGGCCGCATGCTGGAACGGCGAGAATTGGCAACTTGTGGACTACTTGGGCGGCGTGGTGGTCTACAACACGGAGTCCGGCGAGCCCCGCACTCTGGAAGGATTTGAGCGGCTACCGTCCGGATACACCATGAAAAAGCCCGGGCCGAATCAGGTCTGGAAAAACGGCGCTTGGGTGGATGACATCGACGCAGTGTTGACTGCACTGCAGGGTCAAAAGCTGCTGATGATCGAAGCGGACTACTCGGCTTTTATCGCCGGTGGCTTCAACTCCAAGGCTTTGGGTGAGGTACATCGCTACAGCAGCGCCATTGATGACCAGTTGGATCTCAATGGCCAGGTGCTGCTGGGCGTGGACGACGTTTACCCATGTTGGGACGCCGAACAGGTGAAGGCATTCCGACCGCACACCATCGCCCAGTTGCAACGCGTCAGTCAGGACCTGGTGCGTTTCAAGCAGGGTGCTCAGAAGCACGCGGACAGTTTGCGTGAGACCTTGGACAAAGCTCGGCAAAGCAAAGATCTCAAGATGATGAAAGCCGTCACCTGGAAGCTTTCGGCATGACCTGGTCACCGGTGACCATGCGCTGGCCAGAACAAGCCACGCAATGGATGGAAGGACTGAGCGCGGCTCAGGATCTGGCCGGCGGCGAGCTGGCCAGCACTGCGTTACGTCTGGCGAGCCTCGACGGCATGACCAGCACGAACCCGGGGCCAGTCGGTGACGCGGCGAAAGGCGCGATCGCCGCCGGCCGTGCAGCGATGGCGGGGCAGTTGGCTGAGGCGCCTGCTTGCCTAGTGGTGACACCGTTCCAGAGCGGCATTGGTCAGGGACGAGGCAATCAGCGTTTTCTGTCTGCGCCGAATCTGCTGCTGCAGCTGGCCGGCAAACTGATCGACGCCACAGACACTGGTCGGCCGACCGGACCACAGTACGCGCTGTCACTGATGTTCCTCGGCACCAACTACGCCCAGCTGGCCGCCACGCTGTCGCGCTTCAATGCGCTGCTACCGATCCCGGACCTGGTGCGCACCGAGCGTCGGGCCGGACATCTATCGACGCTGGAGACAGACAAGTGGGTTATCCCCGGTTCTGGCCCGCTGCCGCGTTGGCAATCGCTGCCGCTTGAGCGCTGCACGTTGGTCAAAGCCGCGAAGCAATCGATGTCCGGCCAACTGGCGGTGCTTGAGAGCTACGCGGCGGACAGTTCACCGATAGCCGATCTGGCAGCGCTGGCGACACGCAAAGCGGCGCAACAGCAGGGCCGGGATCAACAGCTGAATGACCTCAAGGCGCTGCTGGCCGGAGGCTCGGCAGACACGACCATGCGCGCACGGCTGATCGGCCCGGGCGATGTCAATGAACTGCGCCGCTCGCTACTCGAGGGCGAAGCACCAGGTCATGAGTGGGTGCTGTCTGCCGGCGTGCTGCTGGTGGGGTCGCTGGAAGGCTTGAGCTTCGTGCGGGAGCTGGTCGGCCTATGACGCTATTACTCGACGGCGAGCAGGTCCTGGGCAAGCGGATGAAGATCACCGCCAACCTGCGCATCGAAGCCGATGACATGTCTGGCCAGACCAGCAACACCGAGACTGCCCACAAAGGTTTCAAGCCGAAAACCCTAGCGGTGTCGCTGATGATCCCCTTCGTTGATGCGGTGCAGATGCGCACGATCATGCGCTTGGCTGAGGCCACTGCCGGCGGTGGCCAGCTCAAGATGTACCGGATCGTCAACGATACCGCCGCAGCGTTCGGCATTCGTGAGGTGCAGTTTTCGGACGGTGTCAGCGCCCGGGAAGACGACACGCTGGCCGCTTGGCTGGTCCAGTTCACACTGTCGGAAAAAGCCTCGAACCCCGAGAAGGTCGAACAGCGACGGGCAGCGAACGGCGTCAGTGCCCAGTCTGCACCTGGTCAGGCGGTCGGCGGCGCCGCAGGCGGCGCGGCAGGTGGTGGGACTGGAAGCGAGGCCCAAGAACTGAGCGGCTTTGAAAAGACCCTCAAGAAGCTGGATGACTACCTGGCGCCCAAAACATGAAGCTGCATAAGGTTTTGACGATCGCCGGCCAGGTTTACCCGCTGATCAAGGACGAAGTGCGCCTGGACATCAAAAGCCCTGGCCGTGCGACGTTTACGGTGCAGGCCGGCGAATCGTTGAAAGGACTGGTGACGCTGGATATCGGCTACAACGAGCGCACGCTGCAGCGTCACTTCCTTGGCTACGTCGAACGGTCGACCGCCGCCAACAGCACCCAGCAGCTGGTGGCTTGCCGCGAGTTGTCCTCGATCCTGGCCAACCCTTTGCCGTTGAACCTGCGTCACGTCGACCTGCAGGCCGTGCTGGCCGAGATCAGCGATAAAACCGGGCTGGGCTTCCGGGTTCCGGACAAGGCCTATGCCAAGGTCAAAGCACCGTATTTCTACAGCCTGGCGGTGGGCTATTTGGCGATGGACAGTCTGGCCAACGTCTTCAACATCCCCGACTTCATCTGGCAGCAGCAGGGCGACGGCGAAGTGTTCGTGGGCAGTTGGGCCGACAGCTTCTTCGGTACCCGCACTGCGCTGCAGCTGCCGGTCGAACTGTTCGACAGCTACCAAGGCAATCAAAGCGCGGTGATCGCGCCCCTTCCGGGGCTTCGACCAGGCGCAACCATCAACCAGGGCGAACGGATCACAAGCGTGACACTCGCCGGCAATCAAATGGCGATCAAATGGACGACGCAATAAAGCGCAGCGTAGCGCGCCAATTTCCTGAATTGAGCGGCGGTTACCACCTGCCGCGCTTTGGCCGCGTGGTCGCGGTACCGGATGCGCCGGCGGCACCTGGGCTGTGTGACGACTTCCGCCCGCGCTTTGGCGTCGACGTCGAAGTGCTGCTGGCCGATGGCGAGCCTGATCCGGATCTGCCGATCCTCGAAGGCCTGCCATTGCCGGCGCCGATGGGCGGGCAAGAAGCCGGGATGTTTGGCTTTCCGGAGGAGGGCACAACGGTCGTGATCTGTTTCGCCTATGGCCTGCCGCACAAGCCGTTCATCACGCAGATCTTGCCGCACGGGCTGAGCCTGCCCCGGGTGCCTAAGGGCGACCAGGTGTGGCAGCACAGCGAAGCCTGCCAGCAGCGCGTCGACGCCGACGGTAACTGGCTGCGCCAAACCGATGGCAAGATCCAGGACAAGGCGATCGAGCGCGAGGTGGAAGCCTTGGACAACACCGAGACCTTCCAGAATCACACCAGGACGGTCGACGACCATTCGACCGAGACGGTGGGAGGCATCAAGAAGATTGAGGCGCTGGGCGCGCTCAAGTTGCTGTCCGGTGGATCTGCGAGCCTAGCGGCGGTCGATGATCTGCATCAGGCGACCGGTCGGGATCTGAACGTAGTCGTGGGTCAAAAGCACAACGCCACGGTGGGCGGGGACATGCAGGAGCGGATCGAAGGATTGCGCGAAAGTGTGGTCGGAATCAGCCAGCGCCTGATCGCGCCGAAGAGCCATATCGGGTCGGAGTCGGTGAATATATTCCAGGTGTTGTGCGACACCTTAGTTTTGGTTGAGAAGATGGCAGGGCAAATAGCGAGCCACGTCCATGGTCCAAGTCCCGTTCCAGCGTCAGCCGCCGCCTTCGCTTCGGATGGCAGAGAGGCGGCGACACTTCGTGCGGCCTTGAAGGCCATAACATCCTGATTTAGCGCTATTTTTTCTCTGTTATTGCTTTAACAATCAATTCAATAGGAGTTGCTGGTGTTTGATCTGGTATCGCAGCAGATTGAGAGGCGCGAAACAAGGTGTCCAGCACCAATTTCATATCGCCATCGGATGTTAGTTTTCCCTCACTTGCTAATGCTAAATATGTCTTAATCATTGTCACTCGCTCTTCGGCATCGTGGTGCAAATACGTGCGCGTGTTGTATTGCCTCAAACAAAGTCGAAGTAAAACAGACATTAGCGTAACTATGAGTGCGGCGCCGGTCAGATCAGCAATGCCGCTTGCGAAAGCGACTTTTTCGATTGTGTCATTAGGCAAAGGGCCAGAAGTTGCGGCTTTTTTATCGCTGGATTGTGAGCTTCTCTCGATAGTTTGATCCTGCGCGGTATTTGACGATACAGAGTTGCGCGCGATATCGGCGTGCCGGTTAGCCGCGAGTGATGATACGCCGCCATAAAAATAATATACCACCGGCAGACTAAAAGTTAACAATACAGTAATAATTACAAGAGTGAGCCATCTCCAGCTTGACTTTTCATGTTGAACTGCCTTGCCTTCCCAATACGTTACTGAAGCTTCGATGTCGAGCTTAGAGAGAAGCGCCCGATGAGCGTTGCTTAAATCATCCATGACTGTTTTTCTCGTTGTCGCGGCTTCTTCTCTTACCGTACTGAAAGCTTTCCTATAGCGCCGAATTCTTTTGCGGTGTCGTGCGATCATCTGAGCATTAGTTCGATTGAATTCCTCACCGGTGTCGGCAACCAACTGGTTTGCTCTATTGGATAATTGATCGATTTCGTCTAGGGAGGAAAGTGCTTGCTTTTTGAGATCCTTGGTTAGGGCATTTAGTGTCTTGACGGCATCATCAGTTATATAATCGGCTGCATTTATGTATTGAAAGAATAAATAATGGGCTAACTGATATTCATATGACGTCGTTTTTTTTAGAGCTTCCCCCCTGTTGAAGTTTATGTTTTGATCTTTTGTTGATTCAAAGGTTGCTATTTCCATCAAGTAGAGGGCTACTACATCGCCGTGATTATGTTTGGTTTTTAATACAAATTGCCCCATGTCCCCGAAAGGGTCAATGTATCCCGGAAACGAGACTGAAAGGGCACCGCTAAAATTGGTTGGGTCTCTTAAGAGCTCTGCTATTGGTTCAATGCTTAGAAGGTAGTATTCGTGGGCGTCTTTGCTTTTTAATTGTCTAATCCAGTCCCAGCGTTTTACGCCCGGCCCGAGAGCATCTTGAAATTGCTCAGGTCTGAGGCTATATGATTTGTCGTACGTGACTACAGTTACTCTCTTGTCTTTATTTTCAGCCATGATTCGTGTCCGAGGTTCCATTTTAGTGAGAGCTGGGTTCTGAAATACTGCCTGTGATTGTCATGATGACAAAAGCTATCGGTGAGAGAAAAAACGCTGTCCTGCAACATCCACTTGGCCGCTCAGGCTTTCAGGCGTGAACTCCAATCTAACCATCATCCTCGCCGGCACCATTGTAGCCGCGCGTTGTACCCCTCAAGCAACATCTTGGCCCGTCGCATCGATTTGCATAGCGCCATCTTTACTAGATTCGCCATACCCGATCGTTGTATCCGGAGCGACGGACGCCGGGCAGAGGCTGCGGTCGTTAGCAAACCCACCAAATCGGAGCTTGCAAAGAAAATCTGCGAAATAAAGCACTTATCCCCCTCCCGCCAACGGGCCTTGTGCCCTTTTTTTGTGCAAATACGGATGTAGTGCAAACGAAGCTGCAGCCCAGGCGGGCCATGGGGCTCTGCAGGCGACTGGCGATTTCACAAAATGCAAAGTTCTGAGAGGAAATGCAGCGCGGTTACACAACCCAATCGGTGTCGTCATCTAAGTGCACCCGCTGTATGCCCCGGATTCACTGAGCAACGGATATAAAAATCAATGTTTCGGTGACTTTTGCAAAAAGCAGCCGCTGTTTTTTCAAGGTGATCGGCTAATTTTTAATGACAAGAAATCCTCTGCAAGCCACGACTGGCACGGGTTGTGCCGTGTTTGCTCGATTTCACACCACCACACTAGCCTTCCCATCTTTCGGTCGGTTCGGGCTTTTGATCCTTAAACTGGTCACTTAAACCCTCGTAATAAATTTTCCATCGAATGTCCCACGTTGGAATTTCTTCCCAATATGGTTCTGACGTATTACGTTGAGGGCCGCTACTCCAACTTACTATTTTGGTGTTGGAGTCATCTGAAAACTGCACGTAAGGCATATTTTACTCTCTATGGTGTTTGGCAGAGAAAGTGCGAAAATTTGCTCGGCTAGATGGTAATTATCAGATCTAATATTTTATATAGGCATATGGCAATGCTCAATGTCGCCAGCAACATCGGAAACAAAAAGTCAACGGCTCCTTTAGATATGGTAGATGCTCTTAAAAAGGTCAGCGCTTTAATCTTGCATCGCTCAATACATGGGAATTCGAAGTCATACTTCGTCTCCTTGTCGGTCGATAGAAAAATTTCTCCTCGTTTGTTTGTGATTTTATAAGTGATACCAACCTGTCCGGAAGAGCAATTTTGGTCCAAAAAATAATGTGGCTTGAACAAAAAATTATCTATTGGAAACAATGTCTTTCGGATTTCAGTGGGAATCAAATGAGGCATCCCATGAGGTGGTTTACCAGTCTTCAGGTATCTGTGCACTCGACGTTTTATCTGCTTGGCTGCCTTTTCAATTTTTAGATTGGTGTACTCGGTCTTAAATTTCTTTAAATCGTCTTTGACTTGATCTGAGTATATATATCGCAAAAAGAAGTACACCAACATTAAAGTCAGTAGTGACCATATTTTAAACGGGGGTATATCTGGTATGTCAACAACTCCAAGAATGCTGCCAGATGGTTTTAGTGTTAAATCAAAACCCCATGTTGACAATATTACTGTGCTAATAATCATTACATTTCGCCGCAGTTTGTCTGGCATATCTTCCATTTTCTTGTCCTTTGGTCCAAATTGTTAGAGATCTGGATGGGTGTTCTAAATGCCAGATTTCTCGAAGCATAATCGCTGTCCATACACGACCTAATGGATGTTCGGGGTGGCATCTCCTAGCTAGCACTAATGAGTTTTTAAGTCATTACGGCCTCAAAACCTCGTTTGGCATCGAACTCGGCTTTATTCGAGAACCCAGATCATAGCAGCGACTAAGCCCGTGCATGAGACTGAACATGTTTACATCAATCGGCTAGCAGCATTGCACAGCGTCACGGAAAAGCCTGTCGTTGTAACTGGCGATTTACGGGCGCGTAAAAATGTATCAAAGGGAGGCACATGGCCATTTTTCCGACGTGGGCTGGGAAAAAGGTAATTTTGGTAGCTGAGGTATGGAAAGTGGCTAGAGCCGTTGCTGGGCTTGACTTTCAGGCATTACCTCAAGAGGTAATTTTTGGTAATGGTTAGGGTAATAATTTTTGAAGTGCCCCATTTTACTGGGTTTGAGGGTTATCAGGGATTACTCATAGGAAAGGTAATTTTCTAACTTCATACTTACCGAATTATTACCTCTGCGGAATTCGCTGAAAGCCACGATTTTCAAGGCTTCCAGAAGTCGGATCATGCTGCATTACTAAAATTACCTTTTTCCCATGGGTCAACATGAAACGTCGAAATGGCCTTCGCGACCCTGTTCTGCAATCTGGTGCGCAAAGCCCATGGGACTGGCATGGGACTAAGATTCAAAATCTGGCTCCTCTGCAGGCCTTATGAACCGGGGGGGTATGCTCAGAAAACCGCAAACGGGTAGTTTCGAATCTCTCCTTCACCGCCACATTCAGTACACAAAACCCCTGATTTCGAAAGAAGTCAGGGGTTTTGTGGTTTGTGGGGGCTGGAAAATAAGCTATGGAATGCGCAATGCATTCCATGGTTCTGACTAGCGCAAGGACTTACTCGGATACCCAGTAGCAGTGCAGCTCGTAGGCGCTACCGATGCTGCTGCTGGAGTAGACGATGAAGCGAAGTTTTATGCCTTCGAGGGTCACATCAATTTTGGCTATCCGCAGTCCGTGTTGCTGCAACGATACGGAGAGGATCACTTGGTCTTTGTGAGCGTCTTGAGTGATATGGATGACGGTCTTGACGGACATCCGACGGTAAAACGGTTTAAGGCAGCGGATGATCAAGTCCGCCTCGCCGATGTACTCCATGCGCCTCCCCTGAATGACTTCCTGTCTGGGGAGGAGGGTACAGCACAAACAGCGAGTCCGAGAGCCTGACTAAAGTCTGATGGGTAGAATCAGCACCGTGGCGGTTGGCATTACAATCGCAACTTTATCTGCCAGAGAAGGGCTGCATTCATGATCATTTCTACGACCCACGCCATCGAAGGCCGGCAGATCACTGCGTATCTGGACATCGTCAGTGCCGAGTCGGTGCAGGGCGTCAATGTGATTCGCGATATGTTTGCGGGGATGCGCGACTTTTTCGGTGGACGTTCGCAGACGCTGGAGCGGGCTTTAAAAGAGGCTCGTGTGCAGGCGACGGAAGAACTTCGCGAGCGGGCGCGTGCTTTGCAGGCGGATGCGGTGGTCGGAGTGGATTTCGAGATCAGCATGCCCGGCGGCAAGGGCGGGATGGTGGTGGTGTTTGCGACGGGGACGGCGGTAAAGTTGCGCTGATCTGTTTTTGGGCTGCTGAGCCCATTCAGAATCGAATGGGCTGTTTTATCGGCGATCAGCCCTGCGGCTTGAGAATCACCAGACCTTTGTTGTCATAGGTCAGCGGCGTGTCGATAGCGACCAGCGGAGGCGTGTCGGAGGGCTGGCTCGGCTGCACTGGCTGACTCGGATGGTAAATGACGCCAGGCTGCAGAACCGGCGTATCCGGACCGGGTTGTTTGATGGTGATTTCGCCGGAAGCGATCTTGTCCTTGAGTTTTTCCGCCCCGGCTTTGCCGGCTGCGATTTGTTCGTCCGTGAGCTTTACGACGGGCAGATTCGGGAATCCGTTGATTTGCATGTTCTCTCCTTGAGATTCATTTGTATGAAAAAGGGCAACGGCCTGTCGGCGGAATTCTTTAGCCATGTGGGATCAACGGTTCATCGCACTGTTTAAGCTTAGTGGGCCATTCGTCGGGCACCAGCGGATCTGAATCACAAGTCCAGGAATGACCGGCTAGTCTCAAAAGCCTTGGAGGTCGATATTTTTTCAGGCAAAAGGGTTTGCCGGTGTCGACCGATGGCGAAGGGGCGAAGGTATGACTGATCCGTATATCGAAGATGATGGCGCTGAATTTTCCTTCAACAATTGCGTACGGTGCGGCCAGACCGAGTACCAGGCAGGCTTTGGTGAGGATCCGGTACAGACCGGCAAGATCAAATCGACGGCACCGAAAGGACCGAAAGCGAAATTTCTACCCAAGGTCACGGCGCGAGCCAGAAAGTAATCGTTCTCTAAATAACCCCGTCATTTGAGCGGGGTTTTTTATGGTTGAACGATAGAGGAAATATGCTTAACACGATGTTTAGACGGATTTCACAAACTTTTCACGTCTACGGCAGTAGGGTGAAGCCATCCGTTAGAAAGCAACTCTCCAGCCCGTCTCCCCAGCGGGCTTTTTTTTGCCCGCCATAAAACCTTTTGCCCAATTGCTGTCCAATCGGCGCCGAGTGCGCGCGAGCCTGCGCTTGCGTCTGGACTTTTGCGCCGCGGGTGCATTTAATCCCGGCCCTTTTTGTCATCCCAATTTTTGAGGTTTTCTGCATGCGTTTAACTCTGCCTGCTCTGGTTCTGGGCCTTCTGGTTGCACAAGGTGCAATGGCTGCCGGCGATGGCACGGCTGCCCTCGGCGGCGGCCTGGGTGGCGCGCTGGGTAATGTGCTCGGTCAGAAAATGGGCGGCAGCACCGGTGCGGCAGTGGGTGCCGGCGTTGCGGGCGCAGCAGGCAGCGCATTGACGGCTCGCAAGGGCAGCCGCACCAAAGCGGCCATCGGTGGCGGTGTTGGTGCAGCCGGTGGCTCGGTGATCGGCAACAGCCTCGGCGGCAGAACGGGCGCCACCATCGGCGCAGGTCTGGGTGGTGCAGCCGGTGGCGCAGTGGGCAGCAACTTGTCCAAAGGTCACAAGCGTCACTGAGATTGATCGCTTGTCAGAAAAAGCCCGACTTGATGTCGGGCTTTTTCATGGCTGAACGTTTTCCCCGCAGATGCCTCCAATCTCGCATAGGCCCTTGTTTTGGGCGAGCTGTCCCGCTTCGGGAACTGTGAGGTTCATATGCGATTGTCATTATCTGCACTGTTTTTCGGCCTGCTGGTGGCGCAAGGCGCGATGGCGGCCGGGGATGGTTCGGCCGCCGTGGGCGGTGGACTCGGTGGCGTACTCGGCAACGTGGTCGGCGGCCAACTCGGCGGCAGCACCGGGGCGGCGGTCGGTGCCGGCGTAGGCGGCGCGGCCGGTGGTGCAGTCGGGGCGAATAAACGTAATCGCACCGAAGCCGCCATCGGCGGTGGCCTCGGCGCTGCGGGTGGCTCAGTGGTCGGCAATAGCCTCGGCGGATCAACCGGTTCGGCGATTGGCGCCGGGTTGGGTGGCGCGGCGGGCGGCGCGGTCGGCAACAACCTGGGTGACGACGGAGGCTCTCACTCGGGCGGCGGCCACAAGCACAAGAACAAACACAAGAACCGCCATCACTGATAAGCGGTTCCACAGAAACCCGGCCTCGTGCCGGGTTTTTCGTTTTTGCTGGTCAGATGCTGGAACGATTGGCTGTAGGGCTTTTCGAACGTTATACATTCCCCGCATTGAAGAGGTTTGCCATGACTCCAGAAACTGAAGGCAATGAAGAAAAAGGCCCGAGTGGACTGCCGTTTATCAATGATCCGGGGTCGCTGATGGACGATGCGACAGTGCCGCTGAATGATTCGGATGAGGCGGATATGGAGTATGAGGAGGATGAGGACGAGCAGTGAGTGCATGATCCTCGAGTGTTCCAGGGCCTGTTTTTCTCAGGCCCTTTGTGAGGCTTGTAATGCTTGAAGCTCAGAATGAGACATCAATTCTTTCTGCTGTGATCTTGACGAATTGTCCGTTGAGGTATGGGTATTCGTAGTGAGCGCCTTGATCCGAAAAAACCAATGAAAGACAGGACAAGGTCTACTTCTAGGTAGCCGTAAACATCACATGAAAAACCATCGTCGAGCATATCTATTCGTGATTCTCCATGTTCTGCTTTTGTGATGTTTAATTCATTAGGCAAGACCATTTAAAATTCGGCCTCGTAGGTTTCTCCCTCTTTAATGACAGATGAGGGGTAACCTACGAAACATCTGAAGGTCACATCTTGAATGGTGAGCACAATTAATTCTTCGGCGAATTCGTCGATTTAATTATTTTTACGAAGTGTTTTTTAGGCGTGTGCTAATTCCACTACCTTGTTTTTTTTGCGCTGTAATGCACTCTGACGTATTTGCTATTCACAGGGGTGGAAATTAATCTATCGTTCAATTTTTATGAGTTTATTCGGCGTTGTTAGTTCGGGGCAGTCGATGTGAGCGATGATTAAGAAAGATTTGCAAAGTGTCGGTGCTGAACAACAAGCCCGACGACGTCAACGGGCCTTTTATCGTTCGGGGCTGTATTGATCCGTTCTGACTAGGACGTAGAGATTATCGTTAATGGACATTTTTTCAATTTTGTTCAAGCTTATATATTTTGTAAATTCATCTTCAAGTGTTTTTTTATTGGTGAACTTTTTGTATTGTTCGGGCCTGTCGGTAGCATAAATATAAAGGCGCCACACATCAAACCCATCGATTCTTCCTCCAGGCCCGTAATCGAAGTCCACTGATTCTGATGGAAAGTGAATCGCACATCCAACACCGTGTAGCTCATATTGAGTTTCGTTATTTATATCTCCGCAGCGTTCAATTTGTTTGCTCCGCCACAGCCTTAAAATATTCCGTACACCAAATTTTTTCTGCAATAACTCCGTGCCGCTCTCTACTTTTGAAAGAAAGTCAATGATTAGGTCTTCAAGATTTTTATCGTCTGTTTTCATCTTCTTCTATGGTGCTCCAGTCGATCATGTCCGACGTTGTTAGCTGATTCAATTACTTCCTCTATAGTGTTAAGTTCTCCTTTGTGTTCTCTGATATTTGTGATCAATTGTATAGTAATAGGCGTTGCTGTTTGTCTAGCAGCCGCTGCGCGGTGATGTCCATCTAGAATATAGAGGGCGCCCTGGTGTTCTGCTACATCTATGGGATACTTGTCATCGTACCCACCTGCCCGCATTGCATCCCTTATTTTTTCGACGTCTTTAGTCGATTTCTTTCCCATAATTGTATGCGTTCGCTTCAATGAATGTGGGTCAACGCCATGAATCAAGCCCGGTAATTGTGGCTCACCTGCCTCAACTTTAGCGCCATCAGTCCCACCGGGAACCTCACAACCCGGCTTATTCGCCGACGGACAGTTAGAGCTCAACCCCAACGGATCCACCCACCCCGTCGGGTTCGGCGTGTACTGGTACTGATTCAACCCACCCGCCAGCTTCACCGGATCCGGCGTCAAATACCGCCCCAGCCTCGGGTCGTAATACCGATGCCGGTTGTAATGCAGCCCGCTCTCGGCATCGAAATACTGCCCCTGAAACCGCAGCGGCTGGTTCAGGTATTCGTCGGCGGCCAGTGTCAGCGTGGCGACTTTTCCGTAGGCGTCGTATTGCGCTGACCAG